>NZ_JBCDMW010000002.1:0-32817 GCF_038433155.1 Luteococcus sp. H101 | reverse complement strand
GGTGGGTCGTCTCTTGGGAGAAGAAACGGTGGTTCCCGCTTGGGTGTTCGGCCCCCGCTGATGGGATTGGCGTTGAGTGATCCGTGACCCCTCGACAGGCTCGGGGGCCGTGCGGGTGTTTTGCCAAGCTCGGGACCGGCGTGTTCAGTCCCAGCCGAGGGTCAGCCCTGGGTGGGCCACTTCAGCTCGCCCTCACCATTGGCTGGGGCAGCCTGCTGGGCCTCCGGGGCCGTGGCCTCGGGTGCGGACTGCTCCTGCGGTGCGGCCGGGGTGGCCTGGGCCGGGGCCTCGGTGGCGGGCGGCGCCTGGTCGGCCGGGTTCTGCTGGGCGGAGGCGGCGGGATCGGTGGGCGCCTGGGTCGGAGCCTCGTTCAGCACGCCCTGGATCTGCTGGATCATCGCCGTCTCCTCCGGGGAAACTCCCTTGGCCGCGACGGCCACCTGCTCGCAGGCGGCGGTGACGTAGTTCTTCAGCGCCGCTGCGGTGGCCGGATCCTTGCTGGCCACCTGCACCGCCTCGCGGAGATTGCCCAGCAGCTTGCTGACCAGCTCCTCCTTGCTGGAGGCGGTGGGCGGCATGGTCATGCCACCCTTCATCACCGCGACGAAGTCGGCGGGGGCGGAGGCCAGGGCCTTGGAGGCGGCCATCGACTCCTTGAAGGTGGCGAGGAAGCCCGGCTCGGCCTGGGAGACCAGGGCGACGGCGCCCATCGCACCGCTGCGGATGGTTTCGTGCTCTTCTTGGGTGAACTGGCTCATGTCTCCCAGTGTGCGGGGCACAGCGGGGCCGGGACAGGCATATCGCCCACGGCAGAACACCCGGCTCCGGCTCAGGCGCCGGCTTGGCCGCGTGACCCTGTCATCCCGACAGAGCGAATGCCGAGGTCCGGTGCCATGGTGGCAGCGGCTCCCGGTATTCGCGCTGCCGGGACGGTGGGACCAGCGTCGCCAGAGTGTTTCGGGTGGATGGGCCCCGCGGCCCCACCAAGGACCCGGCAGAACGCCCCGTCGGGGCTCCGGGCACGAAAGAGCCGTGGGCCCCACCACACGGTGGGGCCCACGGCCAGTCGTCGAAACAGATCAGTCAGCGCTGGTCCATCGGGACGTAGTCCCGCTTGGTCTGGCCGACGTAGATCTGGCGCGGGCGGCCGATCTTGGTGGACTTGTCGGCGTTCTGCTCGCGCCACTGGGCAATCCAGCCGGGCAGGCGGCCGATGGCGAACAGCACGGTGAACATGTTGACCGGGAAGCCCATGGCCTCGTAGATCAGGCCGGAGTAGAAGTCCACGTTCGGGTAGAGCTTGCGGCTCTGGAAGTAGTCGTCGTTCAGGGCGGTCTGCTCCAGCTCCTGGGCGATGTCCAGCAGATCGCGGCGACCCTCCTTGAGCTTCAACACCTCATCGGCGTGCTTCTTGATGATGTTGGCGCGCGGATCGTAGTTCTTGTAGATCCGGTGTCCGAAGCCCATCAGCTTGATGCCGGACTCCTTGTTCTTCACCTTGTTCACGAACTCCTGGACGCTCATGCCGGAGTCCTTGATCTGCTGCAGCATCTCCAGGACTTCCTGGTTGGCGCCACCGTGCAGCGGGCCGGACAGGGCATTCACGCCGGAGGCCACCGAGGCGTACATGTTGGCCTGCGAGGAGCCGACCAGGCGCACGGTGGAGGTGGAGCAGTTCTGCTCATGGTCGACGTGCAGGATCAGCAGCACCTCGAGGGCGCGGGTGATGGCGTCGTCGATCTGGTAGGGCTCGGCCGGGTTGCCGAAGCTCATCCGCTCGAAGTTCTCGATGTAGCTCAGCGAGTAGTCCGGGTACAGGGTGGGCTTGCCGATGGAGTTCTTGTAGCCGTAGGCGGCCAGCGTGGGTACCTTTGCCAGCAGGCGGATGGTGGCCTCCTCGACGGACTCCGGATCCAGGCCGGTGGTCTCCGAGTTGAAGGTGCTCAGGCCCATGATGCCGGCGGCCAGCACGGGCATCGGGTGCGAACGGCGGGGGAAGCAACGGAAGAAGTCCCGCATCCGCTCGTCGATGATCATGCTCTTGGTGATCTTGTCCTCGAAGGTGGCCAGCTGCTCGGCCGTCGGCAACTCGCCGTAGATCACCAGGTAGGCGGTCTCCAGGAAGGAGGACTTCTCCGCCAGCTGCTCGATCGGGTAGCCGCGGTACTGCAGCACGCCGGCGTCACCGTCGATGAAGGTGATCGCGGACTTGCACGAGGCGGTGCTGGAGAAGCCCTGGTCATAGGTGGTGTCGCCGGACTGGGCCAGCAGCTTGGAGATGTCGTGGCCGTTGTTGCCCTGGGTCGCTTCAAGGTAGGGGAGCTCGACCTGCTTGTCCCCGATGGTGAAGGTGGCGTTCGAAGTCATGGACAGTTCCTCCTTGAACAGAGACCCGCGGGGCCCCGGCCGAGTGGTCAGTGTGTGCGCGAGTGCACGTGGCGCTGGCGTGCATTGCCAGCGGATGGGGCACACGATACCGCGTCGGGGCCCGGCAGGAAATCAAGCATTCTACGGGCTGGTATCCGACGGGTCCCCGCCGGGGTCCGCCCGGCCGGCCAGCCGGGCGGTTCTCCCTGCCACCGGGGGCTTTCAGCGGGCAGGCGTGACCGAGCCGATGGTGTAGAGCATCCGGTTGGGCGTGCCAGCGGTGGGATTGATGATCACATTGCGGGGTGACTGGTTCAGCACCTGGGTGACCACCATGGCCGGGGTCCAGGTGGGGCGGGCCTGCAGCACCAGCGCCGCCGCGCCGGAGGCGAAGGGAGCCGCCATGGAGGTGCCCGAGCTGACCTTGGAGGCCGTGGTGCTGCCAATCCAGGCGGACTGGATCTGCACGCCCGGCGCATACACGTCGACGCAGGAGCCGTAGTTGCTGGTGGGCGACTGGTAGTTGGTGGTGGAGGAATTGGCCACCGTGAGCACCGCCGGGACATTGGCCGGGCCGTAGTTGCAGGCCGGGCCGGGCTTGCCGCCCCGGGGGGCATTGCCGGCGGCGGCCACCACCGTCACCCCGTCGTCGATCACCTTCTGCACCGCGGTGCTCAGCTCCCGGGTGACGGCGCCGCCCAAGCTGATGTTCAGCACGGCGGGGCGGCCGGGCTTGTGGTGCTGCACCACGTAGTCCAGCGCCTCCAGGGAGTCCGACTCGTAGCCGGTGCCGTCGCAGTCCAGCACCTTGATGGGCATGATGGTGGCCTTCTTGGCGACGCCAAAGCGGGTGCCGGCTAGGATTCCCGCGACGTGGGTGCCATGCCCGGCGCAGTCCCGGGGTGCGGTGCCGGGGTTGACCAGGTTGGGTCCGCTGACCACCCGGCCCTTGAACTCGGTGTGCGACGGGTTGATCCCCGAGTCGATGATGTAGGCGGTGACTCCGGCGCCGGTCATCCTGCTGGAGTAGCTGCGGCTGGGCCGGGAGCTCTTCTGGTCCACCCGGTCCAGGCCCAGCGGCGGGTTCACCTGGGTCTCGGCGGCGCGGATCACCCGGTCCGGCGTGACCGAGACCACGCCCCGCTTGCCGCGCAGGGCGCGCGCCTCCCGCTCGGTGAGCGTGGTGGCCATTCCCGGGAAGATGTTGGTGTAGGTGTGCCGGGCACGCGAGGCCCCGACGGAATCGCCGGCCGCCCGCACCGACTGCATGGCGGCCGGATTGCTGAACCGGACGATCCACCGGGTCCGCGGCTGCGGTGCCGCCTCGGCCGGGGCGCTGACCAGGGTGGCAGCCCCCAGGCCGGTGAGCACCGCCAGTGCCAGGGCCTTGCGAAGACGCGGCTCCCGGTGATCCGACGCCTTGGAGCGTGCGCTGGCGGAGCGGCTGCGGAGGGGCTGGGTGACGGTGCGCTGCGACATGTCGGCCTTTGGGGGGGTGGGTGACAGGGCTGGGGCTCACTGTAGATCAGCGGGGCCGGCTGCGGCCAAGACAAGCCCTGATGATTCACCAGCGTTTCCCACGGGGACGGGACGTGGCGTCGGCCGGCCGGCTGACGGATTGTCGTCGGACTGTGCTTTTCTTGGAGCCGACGGCGTCCCAGTGGCCGGCCCACCGGCCCCGAACCCTGGCAGGAGCAGCGCATGACCGAGATGACCCAGTTGGAGGGCAGCTACGCCCTGGACACCAGCAATTCCTCCCTTGCCTTCGTGGCCCGGCATTCCATGATCACCAAGGTGCGGGGGATCTTCACCGCCTTCACCGGCAGCGCCCAGGTGCACGGCCAGGACCCGGCCAGTAGCAGCGTCACCGTCGAGGTGGATGTCACCTCCGTCGACACCGGCAGCAAGGAACGCGACGAGCACCTGGTCAGCGGCGACTTCTTCGACGCAGCCCAGTTCCCGACGATCACCTTCGTGTCCACCGGGGTGGAGGCGGTGGACTCCGACAGCGTGGAGATCACCGGAGACCTCACCATCAAGGGCATCACCAGGCCCGTCACCATCGGCTTCGAGTTCACCGGCACCGCCACCGACCCGTCGGGCAATGAGCGGATCGGCTTCGAGGGGCGCACCGAGGTGAACCGGCGGGACTTCAACCTCACATGGAATGCCGCTCTGGACACCGGCGGCGTGCTGGTGAGTGAGAAGATCACCCTGGAATTCGAGATCTCGGCCATCAAGCAGGCCTGAGCATCCGTCGGACGGTGTGCGCCACGCCAGACCGACCAGGGGCGCCGGGGCGCGCCCGCTCTGCCGACAGAACAGCCCCGTCCACACTCGGTGCCACACCGGGGGACGGGGCTGTTCTGCGGTGGACGAGCTCGGGGGGATCCCGTCCGGGCAGGATTCTGGCAGCGCGCCAACAATTTCGGCAAGTTCGCTTGCGGATGAGGAATCTCTGGCACACAAGACTTTCGCGGCAAGGATGTCATGATGGCCAGCATGCGAGCGACCACAATGCGAGCGATACGTGTGACGGTGCATGGCCGGGTCCAGGGTGTCGGCTTCCGCTGGAGCTGCCTGCGGGAGGCCGAGCGCCTGGGCATCGTCGGCTGGGTGCACAACGACCCCGCGGGCACGGTCCAGGTCTGGATCCAGGGTGAGGAGGCGGCCGTCGGCCGGATGATCGCCTGGTGTCAGGAGGGGCCGCGCCACGCCTGGGTGGAGCGGGTGGATCAGGAGCCGGTCAAGCCCCAGGAGCTGAGCGGCTTCGACGTGCGCTGAACTGGTCCGGGAGCCCGGGGTGGCGTCCCCGGGCAAACCCCTGTTCGCTGTCGGCGTCGCCCAATTCCTGTACTCCTGCGGGATTGAGCCCCTACCGTTGTGAGATGAGGGCCAACGCGGCCATTCGATCACGATCAGGAGACGATCATGACGCAGTACAGCAACGAAGAGAACAAGACCGACGCCGCCAAGCAGGCCGCAGCCGACGCTGCCGCCAAGGCGAAGCAGCAGGCCGACGCCGCGAAGGCCACCGCTCAGGAGAAGGCCGAGGCCGCCAAGAAGGCCGCGCAGGAGAAGGCGGACAAGATGAAGGCGGGCACCGCCGGCGCCCAGGACAAGGCGAAGGAAGCCCAGGAGAAGGCCAAGAAGGCCGCCGCCGAGGCCGCCAGCAAGGCCGGCGAGGCCGTGCACAAGAACCGCGACAAGATCGACAGCACCGTGGAGAAGGCCGCGCAGGCCATCGACGCCAAGACCCAGGGCAAGGCCACTGGCGTCGTGACCAAGGTCAAGGACGTCATCGCCAAGGCGCTGGACAAGACCGAGGCCAAGCGTTCCGCCGGCACCAAGGTGGAGAACGCCGCCGAGGACGTGGCCGGCAAGGTCTCCGAGGTCGCCGACGACGTCCAGGGCGACAATCGCTTCTGATCACCTGAGAAGCCCCAGCAGCATCCGACGAAGCCCCGGCCGATTGGCCGGGGCTTCGTCATGCCACTGGGAGGTCACCCCCAGCCGAGCCGGTGCAGCCGCTCGTCGTCGATCCCGAAGAAGTGCGCGATCTCATGCACCACGGTGGTCAGCACCTCGTCGGCCACCTCCTCCCGGTTCCGGCAGAGCTCCAGCGTGGGCAGCCGGTAGACGAAGATCCGGTCGGGCAGCATGGCGGTGTAACTGCCGTCGCGCTCGGTCAGCGGCACCCCTTCGTACAGGCCTAGCAGTCCCGGTTCCTCGTCGTTGGCGTCCTCGACGATCAGCAGGCAGTTGTCCACCAGGGCCATCAACTCGTCGGGAATCTCCTCCAACGCATCGGCCACCAGTTCCTCGAACTCAGCGGCGCCCATCTCGATCATCGGCCTCACCTCCCCGGCTGGTGGGTGCGTCCTGGAGGAGCAGCGCGCCGTCCGCCACGCACCACCCGACGAAGTCCCGGACATCCTTGCCGCGCTGGCTCTGGGAGCGGTAGCGGGAGCGCTGGTGCGGCTCCTCCCGGATCCGCAGCGCCTCGGTGGCCAGCGGATGCCAGCGCTCGTCCAGGTCGGTCAGGATGTAGCGGCCGGCGCCGCTCTTGGAGGTCATCCGGCCGGTGCGGAGCAGGTGGTGCAGCCGCGCCACGCCCAGCGTGCACCAGGCGATCGCGTCGTCGCGCCGCGCGGCCAGCATCCAACCCAGCTTGAGTTCCTTGGCGGTGCGGCCCCAGTAGTGCGCCAGATTGCGCTGCGAATAGTCCCACAGCCGGCCGGCGTCATGGTTGATCTCCAACCGTTGCGGATCCCGGCCGGTGATCCTGATTCCCCGTTCGGCCAGTTCCGCCCAGCTGACCGGGTTCACGTCCTGCAGACCCGCTGTCGTGAAGGTGCCGGCATGGGCGCAGGGCACGGGCGGGCAATCGGCCGGATCGCGACGCAGGTCCGCCAGCAGCAGGTGGTGCCCGTCGAAGTCATGCTCCGGGAACTCGAACCAGATCTGGGTGTGCGCCGCCTCCAGCGCCTGCAGGTCGTGCACGCCCGGGCGACGGGTGAGCACCGCGGTGAAATCGATGTCCGAGCCCGGGAAGAACTCTCCCCAGGCCAGGGAGCCGCGCAGGTAGAGGCCCTCCAGCAGGTCCTCGGAGGTGTTGTTGAGCGCATTGGTGAATGAGGCACAGATCTGCCGCACCAAGGGGGGCAGCTCGTCGTCCATGGGTTGACCCTAGTGCGTGCCGGGCTCGGGGGGGTTGGGTCCTGCACGAGTTGGGTCCGGCACGGTGCGCCAGGTGCGCGGGGCGCAGGGAACACGAGCAGGCGTGACGTGCCCGGTCGGGCGCGACGTGGAGCGGACTCAGCGGCCGAGTTCCCGGTTGCGCTGGTTCTGCTGCCGCTCGAACTGGGCGCGGGCCAGATTGGGGCCGATCCACCAGACCCACACCGCGGCCACCAGGACCAGCGGCCCGAGCCGGCCGCGGCTGACGGCGCTGAGCACGATGGCGCCGACGAACAGACCCCAGTGGGTCCACCACGGCATCGGCACGGGTTCGGGCTCCTCGTCGATCCACTCCAGCGGAGCCTCGTCCCGGGCGGGCACCACGGCCTGCCCCGGCCGCTTCCCGGGCAGGTCCAGGAAGAGCCGGTCCAGCTGGCTCTGGGTGCGGGCCTGCAGTGCCTGACCGATCCGCTCGTCGAACTCCGCATGATCGAGCCGGCCGGCGGTCAAGTGCTCGCGCAAGAGCTCCGCGGCCTGCTCGCGTTCGGCATCGCCGATCCGGGGTTCGGGGGAGTCTGGGTTGGCCGGGCTGCTCATGCGGACCATTCTGCCCGCTGCCCATTGCGGAAGACCGAGCAGGCCCAAACAGAGCGCCCGTCCAGCTGCCTCAGGGCCCTCGGAACTTGGCCGCATCGGCTAGAAAGGGTGCATGACCAGCACCCCCGAAAGCCTTGACTGGATCACCCGGCTGTGCCGGATCGACTCCACCAGCCGGGATTCCAACAAGCCGGTGATCGACCTCGTCGTCGAGGAATGCCGCCGGTTGGGGATCGAGCCGCACGTGTTCGACTCACCCGACGGCCTCAAGCAGGGCCTGGTCGCCACCATTCCCGCGGCCGACGGCGGCACCACCGGCGGAGTGGTGCTCAGCGGGCACACCGACGTCGTGCCCGTCGATGGGCAGGACTGGTCCAGCGATCCCTTCGAGCCCGAGATCCGTGACGGCCGGCTGTACGGCCGCGGCACCGCGGACATGAAGAGTTACCTGGGAGTGATCCTGCACCTGCTGCCCGAGATCGTCGCGGCGCAGCTGTCCGAGCCGATCCACCTGGCCTTCAGTTACGACGAGGAGGTGGGCTGCCGCGGTGGGGACGCCATCGTGGAGCAGATCAACAGCCTCGCCCTGGCGCCGCGGGCCGCCCTGGTGGGTGAACCGACCAGCATGCGGGTGATCCGAGCGCACAAGTCGGTCAACCTGTTCACCGTCGCCTTCACTGGGGTGAATGCCCATTCCTCGCTCACCGCCAACGGCGTCAATGCCGTGGAGTACGCCGCCGAGCTGGTCTGTTGGTGGCGGGCCAAGGCCGACGACTGGCGGCTCAACGGCCCCTTCGAGGAGGGCTTCCCCCTGACCTACACCACCGCCGGGGTGAACCAGTTCGGCGGCGGCACCGCGGTGAACATCGTCCCCGGGCAGGCCACGGCCGTGCTGGAATTCCGCTCCATCCCCGCCGTCGACCCCGACGACGTGCTGACCGAGCTGCGCGCCACGGTCGACGAACTACGCGAACGGATGCAGGCGGAACATCCGCAGGCCGACGTCGCGTTGACCGTGGACGCCATGGTGCCCGGGCTGGATACCCCCGTCGACGCGGCACCGGCGGAGCTCGCCCACGCCATCGGCGGGCTGCGCTGCGAGGACAAGGTGACCTATGGCACCGAGGCCGGGCAGTTCGCCCGGGGCGGGATCCCGGCGGTTGTCTGCGGCCCCGGGGACATCGTCCAGGCGCACACCGCCGACGAGTTCATCGAGCTCACCCAGATCGCCGCGTGCGAGAAGTACTTGCGGGAATTGGTGAAGAAGATCACAGTTTGACCTTCAGTGCCTTATAGCACCCCGTGATTTCCGCAATATTTCGCGTTGTCTGGGGTGAGATGGCTGGACGCTGACCTCGACTGGCTCCATCGTTCTGCCATGAGTACTGCCACGAATGCCGTCGAGGACGGCCGCGGGGGGCAACCCTCGCTGAACCGGGTGATCGGCCCCGGGCTGCTGCTGTTGTTCATCATGGGCGACATCCTGGGCACCGGTGTCTATGCCCTGACCGGAAAGGTTGCCGCCCAGGTGGGCGGCATCGTCTGGCTGCCCTTCCTGGCCGCCTTCATCGTCGCCCTGCTGACCGCCTTCAGCTACCTGGAGCTGGTCACCAAGTACCCGCAGGCCGCGGGCGCGGCTCTTTACACGCACCGTGCGTTCAAGAGCCAGTTCTTCACCTTCATCATCGCGTTCACCGTGATGTGCTCCGGCCTGACCTCGTCGGCGTCGGCGTCCAAGGCCTTCGCCGGCAACCTGGCCGCCATGTTCGGCTGGGACTTCGCCGAGCACGGCATGGGCCTCAAGCTGGTGGCCGGCGGCTTCCTGCTGCTGGTGGCCGCCATCAACTTCCGCGGCGTCTCCGAGTCCGTGAAGCTGAACGTGGTGCTGACCTGCATCGAGCTGTCCGGCCTGCTGATCGTGATCGTCGTCGGTCTGTGGGCCATCACCCAGGGCCAGGGCGACTTCAGCCGGCTGACCCAGGTCAATGTTGCCGAGGGCAAGAGTTCCTTCAGCGCCGTCACCGCGGCCACCGCGCTGGCCTTCTTCGCGATGGTGGGCTTCGAGGACTCGGTGAACATGGCCGAGGAGACCAAGGACCCCGTCAAGACCTTCCCCAAGATGCTGCTCACCGGCCTGTGCCTGACCGGCGTCGTCTACGTGATCATCGCGGTCACCTCCATTGCCCTGGTCTCCCCCGAGAAGCTGGGCGAGGGCTCCACCCCGCTGCTGCAGGTGGTCCAGGTGGGCGCCCCGCACTTCCCGACCGGCCTGTTTGCGGGCATCACCATGTTCGCGGTCTCCAACACCGCCCTGCTGAACATGATGATGGCCTCCCGGCTGCTCTACGGCCTGGCGCATGAGGGCGTGCTGCCCCGCTCCCTGGGCAAGGTCAGCCCGAAGCGTCGCACCCCGTGGGTCTCGATCCTGTTCACGACGCTGATTGCCCTGGGTCTGGTCTGGTTCAGCAACCTGACCGCGCTGGGTGGCACCACCGCCCTGCTGCTGCTGGTGGTCTTCACCGTGGTGAACATCGCCGTGCTGGTGCTGCGCAAGGACCGGGCCGACGTGCCGCACTTCAAGACCCCCACCATCATGGCCGTGCTTGGTGCCATCACCGCGGCCTTCCTGGCCAGCCCGCTGTCCGGCCGCGCCAACAGCGACTACAAGGTGGCCGGCTGGTTGCTGCTGGTGGGCATGGTGCTGGGCCTGATCACCTATGCCATCAACCGATTCGTCTACCACCAGGAAACCCGGATTCGCGACATCGAGCACCTGGGCGACGTGGAGTGGGAGGCGGAGCATCCGCACGAGGTGCCGCCGCTGCGGGAGGCCCTGCGGCATTCCGACGACGAGCGCCCCAAGCACTGACCAGTCCGCAGAGCGGCTGATCCGAAACCTGCAAGCGGAACGCGGGGTCATCCCTTCGGGGGTGGCCCCGCGACGCGCTGTCTGGTTCGGGGCCGGTGGTGGGCCCGGTCCTGGATTTCACCGTCGACGCCGATGGCCGGGGGGAACTCACCAGCTGTCGGCCGGACGTCCGATTCACCATCCGGCGTGATGCAGCTCACACCCGGCCCGGTCGAGTGACTCGCAACCCGGACTGGAGATTTCACCGACCAATCCCGGTCGGAGTCTGGACATTGGCCGTCGGTTACCCCAAGGTTTCACCATGACCACTGCCACCGAACCTCACGAGGCCGGCCGTGGGGGCGAACCCTCACTGGTCCGGGTGATCGGTCCGGGACTGTTGCTGCTGTTCATCATGGGCGACATTCTGGGCACGGGCGTCTATGCCCTGACGGGAAAGGTTGCCGCCCAGGTGGGCGGCATCGTCTGGCTCCCCTTCCTGGCCGCCTTCACCGTCGCGTTGCTGACCGCCTTCAGCTACCTGGAGCTGGTCACCAAGTACCCACAGGCGGCCGGTGCCGCCCTGTACACCCAACGAGCCTTCAAGAGCCACTTCTTCACCTTCATCATCGCGTTCACCGTGATGTGCTCCGGCCTGACCTCGTCGGCGTCGGCGTCCAAGGCCTTCGCCGGCAACTTCGCCGCGATGTTGGGCTGGAAGATCCCGGAGAACGGGATGGAGCTGAAGCTGGTGGCCGGCGGCTTCCTGCTGCTGCTGATGCTGATCACCCTGCGCGGCGTCTCCGAGTCGGTGAAGGTCAACGTGGTGCTGACCTGCATCGAGTTGTCCGGCCTGCTGATCGTGCTGGTGGTGGGCTTCTGGGCGATGAGCCAGGGCAGCGCTGATTTCAGCCGCCTGACCGACGTCAATGTTGCCGAGGGCAAGACCCCCTTCAGCGCCATCACGGCCGCGACGGCGCTGGCCTTCTTCGCGATGGTGGGCTTCGAGGACTCGGTGAACATGGCCGAGGAGACCAAGGATCCGGTCCGGATCTTCCCCAAGATGCTGCTGCTGGGTCTGTGCCTGACCGGTGTGGTCTACGTGCTGGTGGCCATCACCTCGGTCTCGCTGGTGGCCCCGGACAAGCTGGGCGAGGGCTCCACGCCCTTGCTGCAGGTGGTGCAGGTGGGTGCGCCGCACTTCCCGACGGGCGTCTTCGCCGGCATCACCATGTTCGCCGTGTCCAACACCGCCCTGCTGAACATGCTGATGGCCTCCCGGTTGCTCTACGGCCTGGCGCACGAGGGCGTGCTGCCCCGCTCGCTGGGCAAGGTGAGCGCCAAGACTCGCACGCCGTGGGTCGCCATCCTGTTCACCACCCTGATTGCCCTGGGTCTGGTCTGGTTCAGCAACCTGACCGCGCTGGGTGGCACGACGGCATTGCTGTTGCTGGTGGTCTTCACCGTGGTCAACGTCGCGGTGCTGGTGCTGCGCAAGGACCGCAAGGATGTGCGGCACTTCAAGACGCCGACCATCATGGCCGTGCTGGGCGCCATCACGGCCGCCTTCCTGGCCAGCCCGCTGTCCGGCCGCGCGTCGGGCGACTACAAGGTGGCCGGTTGGTTGCTGCTGGTGGGCCTGGTGCTGGGCGTGATCACCTTCGCCATCAACCGGTTCGTCTACCACCAGGAGACGAAGATTCGCGACATCGAGCACCTGGGTGACGTGGAGTGGGAGGCCGAGCACCCCGTCGCGGAGGTTCCCCCGCTGCGGGACGTGCTGCGCAAGCACGACGGCGAGAAGTGACTCACGCCTGAATGACACGACGGCCCGGCCATCCCATACGGGGAGGCCGGGCCGTCGTCGTGCGTCTGCCCGGGCTGTGCGTCGCTCCGACCGCCGTCGTCAGAGTCGAGGCCCCTCAGCCGGCGGCAGCGCGGACCGCGGCCAGCACCGAGGCCTGCGCGTCACCGGGGGTGGCGGGCAGCAGGGGGATGCCCATGGTGTTCATGACGCGCTGCATCCCGTCACCCATGTGGTCCACCACGACGGTCTGGATGCCCTGCTCCTTCAGGAAGCGGACGATCCGGGCATGGTGCGAGCCGTGGGTGCCGGCGTCGTGGGACTCGTCCCAGGCCACCTCGTGGATCTCCCAGCCCGTGATCTGCGGGCCCTCGGCCCCGGGCCGCACATCCGCGACGCCGATCCAGTGGGCCCTGCCCCAGGCCGCGGCCGTCCGGCCGTCGGGGGTGGTGGGAGTGGCGACGATCATGATTCCTCCAGTCTCGGTGCTGCCCATTGTCCCGAACGGACCATACGTCGTGACAGCTGCCCCGCTGTGCTGACCCAGCGGGGTCAGCGACGTGTGGCAACCGTCGCGACGTGCGGATGGGGCTCGGGGCGTCAGTCGTGCGCGGTCTTGACGGCGTGGACGGTGCGGCTGAACTCATCCTGCACCTGCTCGTCGTGCTTATAGGTGGCCAGGCTGACCAGCCAGGCCACCAGCAGCGCGGCCAGGAAGCCGGGCAGGATCTCGTAGTAGTCGAAGATGTGGCCCGGGCCGCCGTCGACATTGCCGAACCAGCCGACCACCACCGCGCCGGTCACCATGGAGGCCAACGCGCCCATGGCGGACAGCTTGCGCCAGAACAGGCTGAGCAGCACCACCGGACCGAAGGAGGCGCCGAAGCCGGCCCAGGCGAAGGCCACCAGCGCCAGGATGGTGTCGTTCTGGGTCCAGGCCATCGCGCCGGCCACCAGCGCCACCACCAGCACGGCCATCCGGCCCAGGAAGACGTGGTGGTTGTCCGGCTTGTCGTGCTTGTTCAGCGCCTTGTAGATGTCCTCCACCAGGGCCGACGAGGTGACCAACAGCTGGCTGGAGACCGTCGACATGATGGCCGCCAGCACCGCCGCCAGCATGAAACCGGCGATCAGCGGGTGGAACAGGATCTGGCCCATCTTGATGTAGACCGTCTCCGGATCCTCCAGCGTCAGCCCCTGCTTCTGGTACCAGGCGGCGCCCACCAAGGCGGTCGCGATGGCGCCGACGACGGCAAACAGCATCCAACCGATCCCGATCCGACGCCCCGCGCGGGCCTCCGCGGTGGAGCGCAGCGCCATGAAGCGCACGATGATGTGCGGCTGGCCGAAGTAGCCCAGCCCCCAGGCCAGGGCCGAGATGATCCCGATGAGCGCCACCTGCGTCAGCGGGTGCGGCAGCAGCGCCAGCCGATTGATCCCGGCGGCGGCATCCGACGCATTCACCTGGTGCGCCAACTCGCCGAAACCACCCAGCTTGACCAGGCCCACCACCGGCACCGCGATCAGCGCGGCGGCCATCATGGCGCCCTGCACGAAGTCGGTGTAGCTCACCGCCAGGAAGCCGCCGAACAGGGTGTACGCGATGGTCACCGCAGCCACCATGACCATCCCGATGCGGTAGTCCATCCCGAAGCTGGACTGCATGAACACGCCGCCGGCCACCATGCCGGAGCTGACGTAGAAGGTGAAGAAGACCAGGATGATCAGGCCGGACGCGATCCGCAACAGGCGGGAACGGTCCCGCAGCCGGTTCTCCAGGAAGCTGGGCACCGTGATGGAGTCATTGGCTTCCTGGGTGTAGGCGCGCAGCCGGGGCGCGACGAACTTCCAGTTGAGCCAGGCACCGACGGTCAACCCGACGGCGATCCAAGCCTCCACCAGGCCCGTCGCATAGATGGCGCCGGGCAGGCCCATCAGCAGCCAGCCGGACATGTCGGCGGCGCCGGCGGACAGGGCGGCGACGGCGGGGTGCAGATCCCGCCCGCCCAGCATGTAGTCGTTCAGGCTGCTGGTCTTGCGGTAGGAGTACCAGCCGATGAACAGCATCGCGGCCATGTAGACCACCATGGCGATGGTCTGGAAGGTCGTGTCACTCACGAGGACGCCTTTCGAGTGGGTGCGGCAGTGCACGCGGATCGCCGCACGATATCGTGCAGCGCTGCTGTCTGGCGGACATATCGTCATGGGCTGAACAGCGCCACTGGAGCGCGGCAACGTGGTACACGCGATCAGTTCTGGGAAATGACCTCCACAATTCCGCGAACCGGCCGGCTCCCCTGTGAATCGATTCCTCGGGTGGAATACGGAGGTCGATTCCCAGAACTGGTCGATCGCCCACCGCGGCATCGCGCCTCCCTGACGGTGACCCGTCGGGGCGGGGGTAGGCTCCCCCGGGTGAGCGTGGACTTCGAGTACCTGGGGCTGAAGGACGAGCCACCCCGCCGCGTGGAGTACCACCAGGCGTGGGGCCGGCAACGGGCGGTGCACGCGGCCGTCGCCGCCGACGAGATCCCGGGCCGGGTGCTGTTCGTCGAGCACGATGCGGTCTACACCGCCGGCAAGCAGACCCTGCCCGAGGAGCGTCCATTCGACGGCACCCCGGTGGTCGACGTGGACCGCGGCGGCAAGATCACCTGGCACGGGCCGGGTCAGCTGGTGGGCTACCCGATCATGAAGCTGCCGGACCGGGTGGGCGTCGTGGACCATGTCCGACGGGTGGAGCAGGCCGTGATCGAGCTGCTGGCGCACTACGGGATCATTGCCGGCCGGGTGCCGGGCCGCACCGGTGTCTGGCTTCCCGCCGATGACCCGGACTTCGTGCCGCCGATCGAGGCCGGGCCGCACCACGCCAGGAGTGTGGGGCGCACCGGCTATTTCACGCCCGGCATTCCCGAGGCAGCCGCCCAACCAGACGCCGAGGCCCGAGCCACCCAGCCCAACCCCGATCCCCGAGCCTGCCGAGGGGCCGTCCCCGGCTTCCAGCTGGCCAGCATCGACGGCCAGCAAGACCCCGTCGGTCACCAAACGGCCGTCCCCGCCGCCGACGGCCCCCGGATCCTGCGCCCCGAGCGCAAGATCTGCGCCATCGGCATCCGGGTCACCAAGCGCACCACCATGCACGGCTTCGCGCTCAACATCACCAACAGCACCGCCGGTTTCGACAACATCGTCCCGTGTGGGATCCCCGACGCCGGGGTGACCAGCATGGCCGAGGAGATGGCCGGGCCGACGCCATCCCTCCTGGAGGTGGCCGAACGTCTGGAACCGCTGCTGGCAACCCATCTTTCCCGGGAAGGTAACCTGAACCAGTGACTATTGCTCCTGAAGGCCGCAAGCTCCTCCGCGTCGAGGTCAAGAACTCGCAGACCCCGATCGAGCGCAAACCCGAGTGGATCAAGACCACCGCCACGATGGGCCCCGAATACCGGGAGCTGCAGAGTCTGGTGAAGGGCGAGGACCTGCACACCGTGTGCCAGGAGGCCGGCTGCCCCAACATCTTCGAGTGCTGGGAAGACCGGGAGGCCACCTTCCTGATCGGCGGGGACCAGTGCACCCGTCGCTGCGACTTCTGCCAGATCGAGTCCGCCAAGCCGCAGGGCTACGACACCGCCGAGCCGGTGCGCGTCGCCGAGAGCGTGCAGAAGATGGGCCTGAAGTACGCCACGGTGACCGGCGTCTGCCGTGACGACCTCGAGGACGAGGGCGCCTGGCTGTACGCGGAGACCATCCGCAAGATCCACGAGCTGAATCCCGGCGTCGGGGTGGAGATGCTGGCGCCCGACTTCAGTGGCAAGGCCGAGTTGCTCGGCCAGCTCTTCGACGCCAGGCCCGAGGTCTTCGGCCACAATGTGGAGACCGTTCCGCGGATCTTCAAGCGGATCCGCCCCGGCTTCCGCTACGAGCGCTCGCTGGAGGTGCTCACCATGGCCCGCGAGGCCGGGCTGGTCACCAAGTCCAACCTGATCCTGGGCATGGGTGAGACCCGCGAGGAGATCAGTCAGGCGATGCAGGACCTGCACGATGCCGGCACCGAGCTGCTCACCATCACCCAGTACCTGCGGCCCAATGTCACCCTGCTGCCGATCGACCGCTGGGTCACCCCACGGGAGTTCGACGAGCTGGCCGAGGAAGCCGAGGAAATCGGCTTCAGCGGCGTGATGAGCGGCCCGATGGTGCGCTCGTCGTACCGCGCCGGCCGGCTCTACCGTCAGGCGATCGCCGCCCGCGGCTGAGTTGCCGGCTGCTGACGGATTGGCAGTGGGGGCGGAGGCTCGGGGTCGCCCTGACTCTCAGTGCAGGGCCAGATCGGTGCCTTGGTTGAACTCGTCGCTGCCCATCGGGCGGCTGCCCAGCCAGAAGGCCGACGCCAGCACGAGGTAGCCCAGCCCGATCAGCACCATCAGGGTGCGAGAGACGCCGCTGGCCGGGATCGCGGCGGCGGCGATCACCGCGGCCAGCACGATCGCGGCGTTGAAGATCCCGTCGTAGAGCACGAAGACCCGGCCCTTGACCTGTTCGTCGACGTGGGCCTGGACGACGGTGTCGATGCAGATCTTGACCGACTGGGCGAACCAGCCGATGAAGAAGCTGGCCCCCACCAGTGGCCAACGGGAGAGCACCTGGCCGGGGCCGAGCTGCATGGCCGCGCTGGCCAACAGCAACGCGACGATGGTGGCCCGCATCCCCAACCGATGGGCCAACGGCGGCACCAGCAGGATGGACAGGGTGAAACCCACGCCGCTGGCGCCCATCCACAGGCCGATGTCGGCCATCGCGCCGGAGACGTCGGTGGCGGCGTGCAGGTGGTTGCGGAAGAGCACCAGCACGCTGACCAGGGTCAGGCCGTAGAGCACCCGTTGGCCGGTGATGGTGGCCAGGCCCAACAGGGCGGGGCGACGTTCGGCCAGGTGCCGGCCGGCATCGCGCAGCGCGGCGGCCGTCTGGCTGAACCGGGTGCGGGGCGCGGGCACCAGCGGACCCAGGTCCATGCGGCCCAGCCGCGACGCGATCAGCGCCGAGCCGGCCCACATGGCCGCGGCGCTGCAGAAGATGGTGGCATCGGCCAGGGCAATGGACCAGGGGGAGGCCAGGCGGATGGTGGCCGCCAGCCCGCCACCCACCAGCACGCCCAGCGGGCCGATCATCGGCATCACCGCCGAGGCGGAGAGGAATTCGTGGTCATCGATGGTGTGCTGCAACCCGGCCGCCAGCCCGGCCAGGACGAAGCGGTTCAGGGCCAGGGCCACCATCAGGCAGCCGAACAGGATCGTCGAGACCACGGGGGCGGTGGACCCGCTGGCCACGATTCCCGCGATCACCAGCGCCAGCAGGAAGCGCGTCGCATCCACCACGACGGTGATGGTGCGCCGGGGCCAGTGGTCCAACAGGCTGCTGACGAAGGGGCCGATGATGCTGAAGGGCAGCAGGGTGATGGCGAACATCCCGGCGATCGCCCAGGCATTGGGCTGCTGGGCCGGGTTGAACAGGATGTGACTGGCCATCCCCACCTGCAGGGTGCCGTCGGCGCACTGGGTGAGCGCCCGGATGCCGACCAGTTTGCGGAACTTGGGGTGGCGAAGCAGGCGGCTCAGATTGCGCACGAAGGTCACGCCGGCTCCTGTTCCTGCTGATTGGCCCACGGGAACGGGGCCACCGCGACTCTACCCGGCACCGGATTCTGGAAAATGACCGCCAGTTGTCGGCCCGTCGACGGGTGTGGGCGAGGCCCGGTGCAGCCCGGGGATTCTGGCGGTCGATTCCCAGAATCTGGGGCTGACCAGGTGGTTGGTTCCTGGTGCTTGAATGGTGTCCATGAGCCAGGAGACTCCGCATCTGTTCCGCCCGCTGACCCTGGGAGGGCTCCGGATCCGCAACCGGGCCTGGGTCTCACCGATGTGTCAGTACAGCGTCGAGGGCCGCGACGGCATTCCGGGCGACTGGCACCTGGTGCAGTACGGCGGTTTCGCCGCGGGCGGCTTCGGTCTGGTGATGACCGAGGCCACCGCCGTGAACCCCGATGGCCGGATCAGCCCCTTCGACACCGGGCTGTGGAATGACCAGCAGGTGGTGGCGTGGCGATGGGTGACCGACTTCCTGCGCGGTCAGGGTGCAGTGTCGGCGGTGCAGCTGGCCCATGCCGGCCGCAAGGCCTCCACCAATCGCTGGTGGCCGGGCGAGCCGGTGGGGAATGTCACGGCGGACCAGGGCGGGTGGACCCCCGTCGGGCCCACCGCGGACAAGGGCGATGGCCCGGACTTCACGTCCGAGGTGAGGGCCCTGGACGAGGCCGGAATCCAGCAGGTGATCGACGACTTCCGCTCGGCCGCCCAGCGCGCCCGGGACGCCGGCTTCGACGTGGTGGAGGTGCATGCCGCCCACGGCTACCTGCTGCACCAGTTCTACTCCCCGCTGTCCAACACCCGGCAGGACCAGTGGGGCGGCAGCTTCACCAACCGGACCCGGCTGGTGCTGGCCGTGGTGGACGCCGTCCGGGAGGTCTGGCAGGGCCCACTGCTGGTGCGGATCTCGGCCACCGACTGGACCGACGCCGGCTGGGGAATCGAGGACTCGGTGGAACTGGCCCGGCTGCTGAAGGAGCATCGGGTGGACCTGGTGGATGTCTCCTCGGGTGGCCTGGTGAACGCCCGGATCCCGGTGGGCCCGGGCTATCAGGTGGCCTTCGCGGAGCAGATCCGACGGGAGGCGGGGATCCCCACCAGCGCCGTGGGTCTGGTCACCGAGCCGGAGCAGGCGGAGGAGATCCTCACCGAGGGTCAGGCCGACGCGGTGATGCTGGCCCGCCAGGCCCTGCGGGAGCCCGCGTGGCCGCTGCGCGCGGCCCATCGGCTGGGGCTGCCCGCCGAGGACGCGCCCTGGCCGTCGGCCCGGTGGCGCGGCGCATGGCGCTAGGGGGGTATGGGGCGCCCCTTGGCAGGCGCGGGTGGCGTGGCGGGCTTCGTGTGGCTCAGGCGTTCCCGGCGTCCAGCCGCCAACCCAGGAATTCCTTCAGGTCACCGGTCTCGCCGTCGCGGCCACCACGGCCCACCACCAGCGGCGGTGGTGTGGGCTGCAGCGCCACCCCGGTGAACCGGGCCAGCCTGCCGCCCGGGACGGTGAGCACGTAGTAGCCGCCGTCGGTGCCGATGGCGATCGAGCGGTTCTTGCGCAGGTACCAGCCCTGCTTGTCGGTCTTCACCGTGGGGCCGGACATCACCGTGGCCTTGAGCGGCTCGGGGCGAATGCCACGACGGGTGGCCTCGGCGATGAACTCGTCGATCAACTGCTGCGCGGCCCGGGCCTCCTGCCGCACACTCTGCTCATTGAGCTCGATCCGGCGGCGGGCATCCTCCTGGCGCTGACTGGGCATGGGCCCACTCTACGTACAGCATCCGGTGCTCACGGGAGGCGGGGACTGCGGTGTCCCGGCTTGTATCGTTCAAAAAAAGGCACCTGGGGGCTGCTGGTCACCCCCAACAACCCCCAGGGCGTCTTTGGATCGTCCGGGGAGCCAGCTGGGCTGCACTCCGAAGCGATGCTGTAACTATCTCACACTTGACGTAGGGCCGGTGGCCAATTCTGGTCAATTCCTGAGATTTTCTTGTGAGGAAATCCACATTCCGGCCTCGGGGTCGGCTGTCCCAGCTCATTGCGTCCAGTGATCTCCCTGGCTGAGACGACGCAGATCACTCCATGGGACGGCTAGCGCGTGAGCTGCTCTACGGCAGCGATGCCGGATGACATCCGGCGTGGTCTGCTCCCGACGGGCCAATTCGGCGGGCGTCAGGCCAGTGAGATAGCGGTCCGCCAGGAGTCTTTGCTGGTCAGCCCTCAATACCCCGACCTTCATGGCCGCGTCCAGGAGAGGCCGGAGATTGGGCTGGGCCGCTGCTGGCAGGCGACTGAACCGGTGGGGTGGCCAGCTCTCCTCCGGGGTTGGTGCGGTGCGGTCATCGAGGACGATCCGGGCAGCGATCCGGCCCAGGACATCGCCGCCACCGGGAGGCCAACGATGCAGGACCAACCAACAGGTGCCCAGGAGGTCCGGCGGCAGCTCGCGTTCAGAATCTGATGACCGGGAGAAGGCGGGATCGACACCAGACATGAGTTCGGCAACCCGGGAGGCGAGCTCCAGACAGAGCAGCCAGCCGGCCTGTGGGCAGCCGTCGCGCATCGCGGACCACAGGGCCTGGCTCTGGGTGACGTCGCGGGGCGGGTCATGGCCGGGGGTCGGGCAGGTGCAGGCGGGGTCCATGCGGGCACTCAACCAAACGGGTGTTGTCCCACGTGTTGTCCCGGAACGACGGGGTGTTGTCCGTCCCGAAGGCCATGGGGCGGCCCCCCGACCCGATCCCAGCGGCATTGGTCATCCGTCCCGTTATCCCGATGGAGCGCTGAGCGGGGTCTGATGCCTCTGTGGCGCCGGGATGCGCCCATCGCTCTTCCGGGAAAACTGGACAAGCGTCCATATTGGTGGGGACGCCACGCGGGCCGTCGGATCACACCCGGATGTCGTGCCGGCTGGCCAGGTGGTGGCCGGGACGAATGGCAAACAGGGGCGACGGATGACCCGTCGCCCCTGTTCCCACGCATCAGCGCAGCCGGGATCAGTCCTCGGCCAGGGCCTCCGTCGGGGTGGCGCTGGCGGCCTTGCGGCCGGGCAGGATCGAGGCCAGAGCGGCGGCCAGGACCGCAATCCCGATCAGGCCGAGGGTGAGCGGCCAGTTCACGGCGAACTGGATGTGGCTGCCCATGTCCGCCTGCCGCAGCACCGCACGGATGCCGAGCCAGCCGAAGAAGCCGCCGGCCAGCACGCCCACCAGCACCCCGGCCAGGGCCAGCAGCAGCGCCTCCACCAACAGCATCAGCCGCAGCGAGGTCTTGTGCATGCCCAGCGCCCGCAGCAGCGCCGATTCCCGGGTGCGCTCGATCACGCTCAGCCCCAGGGTATTGCTCACGCCGATCAGGGCAATCACCACCGCGGCCCCCAGCAGGCCGGTGATCACCTTCAGCAGGATGTCCAGGATCTTGGTGATCATGTAGGCCTCGCTGGCCGAACCACCAGCGTTCAGCTCGTGATGTTGGGTGGTGATCCGTTCCAGCTGGGTCATGGTGGAGCCGAGGTCATCGTCGTTGGCCAGCTGCGCCCAGTAGGACTGGGGCGTGGGCTTGGTCACCAGCTTGGCGAGGGTGGCCGGGGAGACCATGCCCAGGTTCTGCTCGATCGCGGCGCTGGGGACGGCGCTCAGGGTGATCTTCTCGCCGGTCGGCCGGTCCTTGGCGTCGACGCGCTGCAGTACCACCTGGGTGCCGCGCTTGACATTCTTGGGCATCAGGATCTGGCCGTCGGTGATGCTGGCCGGTACCTGATCGGTCACTGCCCGGATTCCGCCGGTGTGGCCCAGGAGCGTCTCCACCGAGACGGGGCCGGAGCTGGCCACCGATCCGCCCGGCAGCGTCACCGAGGCCTTCACATTGGGTAGCTTGCCCAGCGCCGTGACGACGGGGGCGGTCAGACCCGGGGCCGACTGGCCCGGATCGGACGCAGAGCGGCTGGCGGAGACCTGGACGTCGACGGGGTACTTCTGGTTGATCTCGTCCAGCGCGGTCCGCTGCGCGGTGGCGGTGCCCACCTGCAGGGTGACGATCAGCCCGCAGGCCAGCATCAACGCGGTGGCGGTGGCCGAGGCCCGTCCGGGATTGCGCACCGCATTGGAGGCGGCCAGCGCGGGGGTGGGGCCGGCCCAGCTGAACAGCTTGCCCAGCACCTTGAGAACCGTCGGGATGAACAACGGTGCGCCGAACAGCACGCCCAGGCTGATCAGGCCGGCGCCGGCCATCGCCAGCACGACGGGGCCCTGCCAGGCCGGGGTGTCCGCGCTGACCTCGGCGTTGATCGAGAGCACCGCCAGGGCGGCGCCGGCGGCCACCATCAGGCCGCAGATGACGGCCCGCACAATGGAGCCGCGGCGTCGCTGCTCGCTGGTGGCCACCGGCTGCAGTGCCTCCAGCGGGGCCACGCGGGTTGCCCGCAGCGACGGCAGCACCGCGGCCAGCACGGTCAGCAGGATGCCGATCAGCACCTGCACCCCGAGATCCAGCCAGGGGAACTTCAGGCCGAACCAGCTGGCGCCAGTGACGTGGGCGCCGCCCCAGGCCACCAGGGCGCCGAAGACCAGGCCCAGCAGGGAACCGAGCAGCCC
Source organism: Luteococcus sp. H101 (assembly GCF_038433155.1). Classification (NCBI taxonomy): domain Bacteria; kingdom Bacillati; phylum Actinomycetota; class Actinomycetes; order Propionibacteriales; family Propionibacteriaceae; genus Luteococcus; species Luteococcus sp. H101. The sequence continues at coordinate 10,301 of NZ_JBCDMW010000002.1, read as the reverse complement.
CAGCAGCACCGCCTCGGCCAGGAACTTGCGGCGCACCTGACCGCCGGTGGCGCCGACGGCCCGCAGCAGGCCGATCTGGCGGCGACGCTGGGTGAGCAGGATGGTGAAGGTGTTGGCGATGATGATGATCCCCACCAGCGCCGCGATGGCGCTGAAGACCCAGAGGATGTACTTCACCACGTCGAACTCACCGGAGATCGCCTTGACCGCCTGCTGCTGCGCCTCCTGGGCGGTGCCCACCTCCAGGTTCTTGCCGCTGCCCGGGTACATCTCCGCGTCGGGCTGGTCGGTGAGCGGGGCCAGGGCGTCGTGGATGGCCTTGCTGGCGCCCGCCGGATCACTGGTCTTGACCAGCCAGGTGCCGCCCGGCCAGGTGTCCTGCTGGTTGGCCAGGGCGGGAGCGACGTAGGCGGTCTGGAAGAAGATGCTGGGTGCGTCGTCGGTGATCCCGACCACGGTCAGCGGCTTGCCGCCCGCCTCCACGCTCTGCCCCATGCCGACGCCGAGCTTGTCGGCCAACTGCTTGGCCAGGGTGATCTCACTGACCTGGTCCGGATACTTGCCGTCGGCCAGCGGGGCCCAGCGGAAGTCCTGCGACGGGGTGGGGTAGATGGAGGCATAGACATTGGCCTTGTCCGTGCTGAGGGCGGTCTGCCCGGGGCGGCTCAACTCCGCCTTCTGCACGCCGGGAATGCCCTTGATGGCGGCCTCCAACTGCTGGCTGGTGACCTTCTGCTTCGGGCTGTTGACGGTGGCCACCACATCGGCCTTCGACGTGGTCAGCGCCATCATCTTGCCCAGCGCGTCCGACTGGGTGTCGACGAAGATGCTCACCGCGGCCATGAAGCCGACGCTGATCGCGATCGCGATCAATGTGGCAACCACCCGGCCGGGGTGATAGCGGACCTCCTTGGCTGCGTCGCGGAACATCAGGCCCCCACGCGGGTCAGGGCGGCGTTCACGGACTCCACCGAGGGCTGATTGATGTCGTCGACGATCTGGCCGTCGAGCAGGATCAGCGCGCGGTCCGCGTAGGCCGCGGCCTTGGCGTCATGGGTGACCATGATGATGCTCTGCTCCAGGTCGTCGACGCAGCGACGCAGGTAGTCCAGCAGGGCGGTGCCGGTCTTGGAGTCGAGGGCGCCGGTGGGCTCGTCGGCGAAGATCACGTCGGGACGGGTGATCATGGCGCGGGCCACGGCCACCCGCTGCTGCTGGCCACCGGACAGCTCCGACGGCCGGTGGTCGAGCCGCTCGGCCAGGCCGAGGGAGTCGACGAGCTGGGAGAAGAAGGCTTGGTCCGGCTTCTTGCCGGCCAGTTCCAGCGGCAACAGGATGTTCTGCTTGGCGGTCAGTGTCGGGAGCAGGTTGAAGGACTGGAAGACGAAGCCGACGCGCTCCCGGCGGAAGAGGGTCAGCTGCTTGTCATTGAGGGCATTGAGTTCCTTGCCGGCCATCAGCACCCGGCCGGAGCTGAACTTGTCCAGGCCGGCCAGGCAGTGCATCAGGGTGGACTTGCCGGAACCCGACGGGCCCATGATCGCGGTGAAGGAGCCGCGGGCGAAACTGACGTTGACGCCGTCGAGGGCCGTCACCTGCGTCTTGCCGGAGCCGTAGACCTTGCGCAGGTCGATGGTCTGGGCCACCAATTCCTGCTGCTGCGTGGGCGGGGGGACGACGGACTGTGCCATAACACGATGCCTTTCGGGACGGGAAGGGGTCCGTTGCGGACCCGACGGCTCCAGCCTAGGAATTGCCCTTGTCAGCGGGCATCCGTCGCCGGTCCCTTACCCTTTCCGCCCCGCGTCCACCCACGGGATGATGCCCGTGCGGCCTGGCGTCTGATCTGCGCAGCAGACCGTCCCGGGCGCCAGTGGGGTCAGGACTCCCAGCGGCCCGCGGCGAGGTCCACGAACCAGGAGAACAGGCGCCGGGCCTGCTCGCCCTCGGTGCTGTCCGCGCCGCTCATCATCTCCGGGTGCCACTGCACCGCCACCAGGTCGAACTCCTCGCCGGTGTACTCCACCGCCTCCACCGAACCGTCAGCCGCACGCGCCGCGACGCTCAGGCCGGGGGCCACCTGGTCCACCACCTGGTGGTGGAAGGAGTTCACCCGTGCCTCGGTCACACCCCAGGCCTCGTCGAGGAAGCTCTCCGGCTCGACGGAGATCTGGTGGGCGCCCAGCGCGGGGTTGGCATCCATCATGTGGCGTTGGGTGCTGCCGGAATGGCTGATGTCCTGGTGCAGGGTGCCACCCAGGAAGGTGTTGGTGATCTGCAGGCCGCGACAGATGCCCAGCACCGGCATGCCAGCAGCCCGCGCCAACTGCAGGGCCTCCAACTCGAAGCGGTCCCGCACCGCATTGGGGGCGCCGCACTCCTGGCGGGGGTCGGCGCCGTAGAGCTGCGGGTCGACGTCCTGCCCACCCGCCAGCACCAGGGCATCGACCAGGCTCAGCTGGTCCGCCAGCAGGGACAGATCCGGCGACGGCATGATCATCACCGGAACGCCCCCGGCGTCGGCGATGGAACGCGGGTAGTCCTGGTTGAGGGTCACCCGGGGATAGCCGGGGAACAGATAGTTGCGGTCCAGTTCCACATTGGTGATGATCCCGATCACCGGGCGCTGGTTCATGCCGTCTCCTTCGGGGATTGTTGGTAGGCCCCCAGCTTCCAGGGGATGTAGAGGGCCACCGGCAGCGCCACGTAGCCGATCACCATGGCCCAGACCGCCCACAGGTTGGTGCCGCCGTCGGGGCTGCTGAACTGGCCCACCCAGTCGAACCTTGCCATCAGGAAGACCGAGGCCGCCAGCCCGATCAGCGGGATCACCACATCCAGCAGCACGTGCCGCTCCGTCTGGTTGGTCCGGTGCTTGGCCCGGCCCAGGTAGAAGACGATGACGGCCACCGGGACCACCAGGAACTGGATGAAGCGGCTCACCGAACTGATCACCATGATGCCGCGCATGGAGTAGCCGAAGGCCATCGGAATGGCGATCGCGACGGCAGCGGTCAGCAGGAAGGCGGCCACCGGCACCCCACGTGACGAGGTACGGCTGATGAAAGCGGGAACCATCTTCTGGCGGCTCATCGCGTCGAAGATGCGCGGGGTGCTGAAACTGGCGGCCACGTTGATGCCGAACATGCTCAGCACCGCGCCCAGGATCACCAGGTTGCGCACGATCGGGTTGCCGAAGGCGCTGGCCAGGATCACGGGTTCGGTGGAATGGAGCAGACCCTGCGGATTGATCACCATGGTGACCCCCACCACACCCACATAGATCGCGGTCACGGCGGCGACGCCCAGCGGAATTGCTCGGGGGAGGGTGCGCTCCGGTCGGTCCATCTCACTGGCGGCGGTGGCCACCGACTCGAAGCCGGTGTAGGCGTAGAAGGCGCTCAACACCGCCCCCACGAAGATGGTGGTGTCCATCGCGGGGATGAGCGGGCTGCCGTCGGGCTTGGAGAGCTCCCGCAGCTCGGAGAAGTGGTTCTCACCCGTCGACAGGATGGCCAGCCCGGCGACGATCACCACCAGCAGCGCAGCCACCTTGCCCAGGGTGGAGACATTGTTGAACCACTTGGTGATCCGGGTGCCGGCCAGGTTGATGGCCAGCAGGATGCCCATCAGCACCACGAAGCCGATGGTGATGTTGGTGTTGGTGGTGGCCTGCTTGCCGCCAAAGATGCCCAGCACCGTGGTGACGACGGCGGTGGCCATCACGCCCCACGCGATGGCGCCGGCCACGAACCGGGTGACCCCGACGTAGAAGCCCAGGTCATCGCCGAAGGCCACCCGGGCATAGGCGAACGAGGAGCCGTTCTGGCTGACATAGCGGGCCGCGGCGGCGAAGGTCAGCGCCAACACCCCCGCGAACAGGCCGGCCAGCACGTAGACCAACGGCGTCCACACCCCGGCCACCTTCACCACACCCGCCGGGGAGAGGAAGATGCCCGTCCCGATGATCGCGTTGATGGTGAGCAGGACCACGGACCAGAAGCCGAACTTGTTCCGGGCGACCTTGAGCGGATTGTGCTGGTCGAAGGTGAGCGATGACATGCTCCATCGTCGCTGGTCAGACCCCAGTTTGGTCAAGCCTTCTGGGCGACGAATGTGGCGGGGGCCAGAGCCTCGACGGGTTCGGCCGCAGTGGTCAGCCCCGCGCCCCCCCCGGGATACCGGTCAGCAGGCGCCCAGGGCGCGGGCGATCACCACGGAACTGGTGGCCGCCCAGGCCTGCGGCCGGCACGACGCCGGGTAGGGCTGGGGCGGGAAGACCTGTTCGGCGTCCAGGCCGCCGAACAGTTCCGGCAGCCGGAAGCCGAAGCCCTCGGCGGCGCGCAGCAGACCGAGCGCCAGCTGGCGCGCCTCGTCGTCGTAACCCGAGGCCAGCATCTGGTTGATGATGAAGGCCGTGTCGTGGGTCCAGACCGAGCCGACGTGGTAGCTCAACGGCCAGTAACCACCATTGGTGGTGCTCATGGTGCGGATGCCGTAGCCGGAGTTCATCGACGGGTGCATCAGCCGGGTCACCACCTGTCGCTCCTCGTCGGCGCTCAGGATTCCGGTGCCCAGGAGGTGCCCCATGTTGGAGGCGACGCCGGTCACCTGCAGCTTGTTGCCCTGGGCGTCGGTGGCACCGTCCAGCGCCAGCACCGGGTAGGCGCCCAGCTCGTCGCTGGCCCAGAACCTCTCCCGGAAACGCTCGGCCAACGCGGCGGCCCAGCCGGTCCACTCGGCCTGCGTCTCGGTGTCCTCGGGACGGTCGGCATACTTCGCCAGCAGCCGGGCCCCACCCAGGGCGGCGGCATGGGCATAGCCCTGCACCTCGGCGAGGGCGACGGAGCCGACCGCCAGATGGCCGTCGGCAAAGCGAATGGAGTCCCCGGAGTCCTTCCAGCCCTGGTTGGCCAGGCCGTGGCCGGACTCGTCGCGGTATTCCAGGAAGCCGTCGCCGTCGGAATCACCGAAGTCCCGGATCCAGGCCAGGGCGGCGCGCAGGTTGGGCAGCAGGCGGCGCACCTCGTCGGGGTCCAGCCCGGCCGCCTCGGCCTCGTCCAGCAGCATCACCCACAGGCAGGTGGCATCCACCGTGCCGTAGTAGAGCGGTGGGAGCCGCATCTCGTGCTCGGTCTGGCCCTGGTGGGACAGGGCCAGCTCCAGCGGCTCCTGGCGCACCTCGTGCAGGATCTTGCCCGGCTGCTGGGCGGATTCGACGTCGACCTTCCGGCCCTGCAGCAGGGCCAGGGCACGCAGGGTGCCCAGCGCGATGCTGACGTCGTGCGGCAGCAGGTTGCGCGCGGCTATCAGTGAGTCCCGGCCGAACAGGGTGAAGTACCACGGTGCGCCGGCGGCCAGGAAACCCTGCCCGGGGGTCGACGGGTGGGACATCCGCAGGCCGTTGAGATCGGCGAAGGAGGTGGTCAGCAGCCGGTCCAGCGCCGGGACGGAGCCGTCTGTGGCCGGCGGGACCAGCGCCGGGGCGGTGCAGGCCACGAAGGGGGCCGCCTCGTCCCGCAGCTCCAGGCGCAAGCCCAGCTCGGCGGTGCCGCGGGCGGGCAGGTCAACCGCCCAGGTCAGCACGAGGTCGTCGCCGTCCAGGGCGCAGTCGGCCTCGGTGGTCAGGCTGGCGAAGGTGTTCTGGTCCCGCCAGGAGAAGTGGGCGCCCCCGTCGGCCAGCACCGCGCGGACGTCTTGACCACGCAGGCCGGACTTGATCTGCTGCATGGCGGTGGCATCGGGCCGCAGGCGCAGGTGCAGCCGCACGGCCAGGTCGGTGACCGAGGCGGTGCTGAGCAGCAGGCGCTCGGTCAGCCCCTCGCCGTCCACCTCACGGACCCGCCGGAGCAGCAGGGCGGGGTCCACGCCCAGCTCCGGGGTGCGCAGCACGTACTGGAAGCTGGCCCGCCCGCCACCCCGCTCGTCGGTGCTGACGTGCTCCAGCTCATGGGTGGGGCTGGTCAACTCCAGCCGGGAGACCACCCGCATGTCGCCGCAGTAGACCCCTTCCACGGTGCGGGCGGGCGCCAGCCCGTCGGCCTGCCCGTCCAACGCGGACCACGCCTGCACCGGGGCGGCCAGCACGGCGGAGCGATTGGTGAGGTAGGGCTGCTGCATGGTGACCATTCTGCGGTGACTGGGCGGACGGGGGCGCTGCGCATCGACCCGATCCGGCCAACCGAAGCTGAGGGCTTGACGTGCAGGGTGGCCCGGGGAGAGGCTATCAACATCCTTGATCGTTCCAAGGGGCAGAGTCGCACCTGAACGAGGGGATTGGAGAAGAGGCAGTGACCATGGCTCGTCCAACGCTGGTGAGTCTCGCCAAGGAACTCGGTGTTTCCCGGCAGACCGTGTCCAATGTGATCAACGCACCCCATCTGGTGAAGCCCGAGACCCGGGAGAGGGTCCAGGCTGCCATCGAGCGCACGGGTTACCGGCCCAACTACGCGGCTCAAGCCTTGCGGAATCAGCGCTCCCAGACCCTCGCGATGCGGATCTACCCCTCGTCGGATGGAATCTACGGGGCAGTGATGGACCGCTTCCACCACCAGTTGGTGAGGGAGGCCCGCACCCGGGGCTACAACATCATGCCCATCACTGCCGAGGATGACCGCGACGAGGTGGAGCAGCTGATTTCTCTCCATGATCGCGGGTCCATCGACGGGTGTCTGATCTCGGGAACCAGCAGGACGGACGTCAGGCCGGCGGAGTTCGTCAAGAAGGGCCTGCCGATGGTCGCCTTCGGGCGTCCCTGGAGCAATCCAGACTGCCAGCACTACTGGGTTGACGTGGATGGAGCGGCCGGGACCATGGCCGGAACCACCCACTTCATCCGGGCCGGGTTCGAGCGGATCGGCTTCGTCGGGATGCTCCCCGGTTCCGGGCCGGGAGATGACCGGCGGGAGGGCTGGCGCTCAGCAATGCGAACAGCCTTCCCGGCCATGGACCTGGAGGGCTGGGACAGCGCCAGTGTGGATTCCGTCGAGGCCGGGGTCGAGGCGGCCAACCGGCTCTTCGACCGAGGAGCGCAGGCGCTGGTGTGCGCCTCGGACTCGCTGGCCTTCGGCTCCTGGGAGACCTTCCGCCAGCGGGGCGGCAATGACCACGAGGTTCCGGTCATCGGCTTCGACGGCTCCCCGGTGGCTCGGGCCATCGGGATGTCCAGCGTCGCCCAACCAGTGGAGACGGCCGTCCAGTTGTTGGTGGAAGCCCTTCTCCGGCAGGTTCGCGACGACTCGGCTGGCGCAGGAATGACCCCCGCCCTGCTGGATGCTCGATTGGTGCTTCGCGGCCAGTCTGCGTGCTGAGTGCCTGCCCGGGTCAGTTCCCCTCGTCGATGGCCTCGACGAACCAGCGCGTGATGCTGGTGGGGTGGGTGATGGCGGTGCCCACCACGACGCTGTGTGCGCCGAGCTGGATGGCCTGAGCGGCGTCGCCGGGGGTGTGGATCCGGCCCTCCACCAGCACCGGCTCGTCGGGGAAGTCCCTGACCAGCTGCTCCACCAGCTCCCAGTCGGGCCCGTCGGTCTTGGGGCGCTCGCCGCTGTAGCCGGCCAGGGTGGTGCTGAGGATGTCGGCCCCGGCCTCATGTGCGGCGTGGGCATCCGCCAGCGAGCCACAGTCCGCCATCACCAGCACCTGCGGGAACTGCTCCTTGAGGCCGGCGATGGTCTGCGCCAGTGACAGCCCGTCCGGGCGGGGCCGACGGGTGCCGTCCAGCGCCACGATCTCGCAGCCGGTGGCGGCCACCGCCAGACAGTCCGCCAGCGTGGGGGTGATGTAGACGCCCTCCTTGCCCACCTTGACGATCCCGATGATCGGCACCGTCACCGCCTGACGGATCAGCCGCAGGTCCTCCAGGCCCTTGGCGCGGATGCCGGCCGCGCCGCCGACAACGGCGGCCTGCGCCAGCTGGCTCATGGTGCGGGGGTCCAGCATCGGTTCTTCCGGGTAGGCCTGGCAGGACACCACCAGCCGGCCGCGGAGTTGGTTGAGGACGTCGTTCATGAGGGATCTCCTGTCATTGGGACCGACGGATGGGTGAACAGGCTGGCGGCCCCCAGCAGGGCCGCGTCATCGGGATGCTGGGCCAGCACGATCGCGGTGTCGCTGGCGGGCGGCAGGACGTGCTGCTGCTGCGCCTCGCGCAGGCTCTCCCACCACAGCTCCCCGGCATTCGCCAGGCCGCCGGTGACCACCACCAGGCTGGGATCCAGCAGGTTGCACCAGCCTCCGATGGCCGCCCCCAGGGCCGCGCCCGAGGTGCGCACCGTGCGCCGGGCGTCGGGATCCCCGTCGGCCGCCGCCTGCGCGATGGCGCGGGACGAGGCGGGGGTGCTGTGCGGGTGCAGGTGGCGGTGCAGCAGTTCCAGACCGGAGCCGGAGGCCACCGACTCGAGGTGTCCGGTGGCGCCGCAGCTGCACCGCAGCCCGGCGGCCTGCTCGCACGGCACGTGGCCCAGATGGCCGGCCACATGGTGGGCGCCGATGAGCAACCGCCCGTCGCTCACCAGGGCGCCGCCCAGCCCGGTGCCGGCGGCCACCAGCAGCATCGAGGAGGCGCCCCGGCCCGCTCCGTGGTGCCATTCTCCCAGCGCGTGTCCGTGCACGTCGTTGACCACCCGCACTGGTAGCTGCAGGCGGTCGGAGACCTCCTCGGCCAGCCGGGTGCCCGCCCAGCCGCGAATCAGGTCGGTGGCGGCCACCACGGTGCCCGTTGCCGGGTCGATCACCCCGGCCGACGAGATGCCCACCCGGGTGCGGGAGCCGGGTCCCACCTCACCGACGGCGCGGACGATGGCGTCGATCACGGCGGCGGCCCCGGCCTGCGCCGGGGTGGGATGCGAGACCAGGCCCTGCACCTGGCCGGCCACCACCCGGGCGGCGCGCACCTGCGTGCCCCCCACATCGACGCCGACCAGCAGGCCGGCATCCTCGGGGCCAACCCCACCGACTGTGCACTGCGGCGTGCCGGGCATGTCTCCGCTCCTATCATCGGACGTCTGATGTCAAGTCTCTCGCCGCGGCCCCGCGTGGTCAATTCCATCCGGCGAGCCGAGTGCCCGGGGCGGGCGGCGTGGCCAGCGGGCTGGCGCGGGTCAGGGAGTGCCGGCTGGCCTACCTGGCCGGGGTGGGCGTCGCGTCGCCACCCATTCGCGTTAGAGTTAGGACATCAGACATCCGATGAAGGGCGTGGGTGCCTTTGCACCATGCGCTGACGGAAGGGCGTCAGCGCCCCCATGCCCGGTCACCGCCCACCAGTCGCCCCTTCGCGTCTTCAGGAGCCTTCCATGACCGCTTGTAACGCCAACCACTTGACCGGCGTGATCCCGCCCGTCATCACCCCGCTGAATCCGGACCGGACACTCGATGTCCCGGGGCTGGAGCGCGTGCTGGAACGTATGCTCGCCGCCGGGGTGGCCGGGATCTTCGCCCTGGGCTCCACCGGAGAGGTGGCCTTCGCCTCGCCCGCCCTGCGGGAGCAGGTGATCGGTGAGGTGGTGCGGATCGTCAACCACCGGGTGCCGGTGATCGCCGGCGTCGTGGACATGCAGACCGCCCGCGTCATCGAGAACATTCGCCAGGCCCAGAGCCTGGGGGCCGACGCGGTGGTGGCCACCGCCCCCTACTACGCCATCACCCTCCCGCCGGAGGTGGAGCGCCACTTCTCGATCCTGGCCGAGCACTCCGAGCTGCCCATCTACGCCTACGACATCCCCGTCTGCGTCCACACCAAGCTCTTGCCCGACATGCTGGTGCGGTTGGGGGCCAGGGGAGCGCTGGCTGGGGTCAAGGATTCGTCCGGGGACGACGTCAACTTCCGTCGCCTGGCCCTGAAGAACCGCGACGCCGGGGCCGGCCTGTCCCTGCTCACCGGCCACGAGTTCGTCGTCGACGGTGCCTACCTCTCCGGTGCCGACGGCTGTGTCCCCGGCCTGGCCAATGTGGACCCCGCGGGCTATGTCGCGCTCCACCAGGCGCAGCTGGCCGACGACTGGCAGCGGGTGCGCACCGAGCAGGACCGCCTGGCCCGCCTGATGGAGATCTGCCTGGCATCCCGGGGGCAGCAGGGGTGGGCAGCCGGTGTGGGTGCCTTCAAGACCGCGCTGAAGCTGCTGGGCATCATCGAGTCCAATCAGGTGCCCCAGCCCTTCGAGGCCATCAATGCCGAGGACACCCTGGCCATCCAGGCCATCCTGGAGGCGCACGGCCCCACCGCCTGACGACGCATCCCGCCGGCCCCGCCACACCGGCCAAGGAACTGGGGGTGGGGGGGGGGGGGGCGAGGGGGAAACAAA
>NZ_JBCDMW010000001.1:0-86520 GCF_038433155.1 Luteococcus sp. H101 | reverse complement strand
CCCCCCCCCCCCTCCCCCCCCCCCCCCCCCCCCCCCCCCCCCTCCCCCCTCCCCTCTCCTCCCCCCCCCCCCCCCCCCCCCCCCCCCCCCCCCCCAGTGGTCTTCTCGGTGACTAGATCAGGTGCGGCACCGCGTCCAGCAGGGTGCGGGTGTAGTCCTCCCGCGGGGCGCGGAAGATCTCGGCCGCCGGTCCGGTCTCGATGATCCGCCCGCCCGTCATCACCGCGATCCGGTCGGAGACGTAGCGCACGGTGGAGATGTCATGGCTGATGAAGACCATCCCCAGGCCCAGCTCCCGCTTCAGGTCGGTGAGCAGGTTGAGCACCTGGGCGCGGACCGAGACGTCCAGGGCGCTGGTGGGCTCGTCTGCCACGATGACGTCCGGCTCCAGCGCCAGGGCACGGGCGATGGCGACGCGTTGCCGCTGGCCGCCGGAGATCTGGCGGGGCAGCACCCCCAAGGCCGACTGGGGCAGGCCGACCAGGTGGAGCAGTTCGCGCACCCGCTCCTCCCGGGAGGCGGCATTGCCGATGCCGTGCACCTCCAGCGGGTCGATGAGCTGGTCGTGCACCACCATCCGCGGGTTGAGCGCGGTGGACGGGTCCTGGAAGACCACCTCCACCGCCCGGCCCAGTCGGCGTCGGCTCCGGGCGTCGTACTTCATCGGCTTGCCCTGGAAGAACACGGTGCCGGAGGTGGGGGCCTGCAGACCGATCAGCACCCGGGCCAGGGTGGACTTGCCCGAGCCCGATTCGCCGACGATGCCCACCGTCTCGCCCTTGCTGACGTGGAAGTCGACGTGGTCCACTGCGGTGACCTTCCCCGGCCGGAAGAGGCCTCCGGTGCGGGTGCTGAACTGCACGCTCACGTCGCGCAGTTCCATCACCGGCGGCTCATCCTGGAGGGGGACGGCCCGTGGGGCGGGGCTGGCTGGCGTACTCATGCGTTGGCCTCCTCGGGGGCGGAGCCGTCAAGCGAGGGCTGGGCCCACCAGTCGTGGGTGGTTCCGGGAATGTGGCGCACCACCGCAGGCTCGGTGAGGTCGGGCCGCGAGGAACGCGGCGCGAACCGGTCACCCTGCGGGAATTCCCGCGGGCTGGGCACCACACCGGGCACCTGGTGCAGCCGGCCGCGCCCGTCCTCGATGGACAGGACGGCGCCCAGCAGGCCCCGGGTGTACTCGTGGCGCGGATCGGTGAGGATCTCGTGGGTGCTGCCCGACTCCACCACCTGACCGGCGTACATCACGGTGATCCGGTGCGCGACGCTGGCCACCAGGGCCAGGTCATGGGAGACGAAGACCATTGCGAAGCCGAGCTTGTCGCGCAGGTCATTGAGCAGGTCGATCACCTGCTTCTGGACGGTCACGTCGAGGGCGGTGGTGGGCTCGTCGCAGATCACCAGCTTGGGATTGCGGGTCAGCGCCATGGCAATCAGCACCCGCTGGCGCTGCCCGCCCGACAGTTCGTGCGGGTAGGAGGCCAGCGTCCGCTTCGGGTCCAGGCCCACCAGCTCCAGCAGTTCCTCCGCCGAGCGCTTGCCCCCGCGGTTGGTGAGCTGCTTCAGCTGGGACCGGATCAGCATCGACGGGTTCAGGGAGCTCAGCGCGTCCTGGTAGACCATCGCGATCTCGTGGCCGCGCAGGGCATTGTGCTCCTTGCTGGACAGCTGCAACAGGTCGCGGCCCTCGAACAGGATCCGGCCACCCACCTCGGCCGTCTTGGGCAGCAGGCCCATGATGGCCATCGAGGTGATGGACTTGCCGGAGCCGGACTCGCCCACCAGGCCCATCGTCTCCCCGGGCCGCACGGTGAAGGTGACGTGGTCGATCACGTCTACGTCGCCATGCTGCTCGGGGAAGCGGATGGTCAGGTCCCGCACCTCCAGCAGGGGCTCGGCATCGCCGGTGTAGTCCGGACGTCCACCCCGGGAGCCCTCGGTGATGGCCAGGGCTGCCAGGCGCTCCTCCAACGGCACGGTGACCTCGGCCACCCGCGGATCGGCCACCGGCGCCGGGGCGCCGGCCTGCTCCACCTCGTCGGCCAGCTTGACCTTGCGCTGGGCACCGGGCGAGACCATGGCGTCGGTCATCCCCTCGGAGAGCACATTGAGGGCCAGCGTGGTGATCATGATCATCAGGCCGGGGAAGAAGGTGGGCCACCAGGCGCCGATCAGCAGCAGCTGCTTGCCGTCGGCCAACACATTGCCCCACGACGGGTTCGGGGGTCGGACGCCAGCATTGATGAAGCTGAGCGACGCCTCGAAGACGATGGCGTCGGCCACCAGGACCGTCGCGAAGACCAGGATGGGCGCCAGGCAGTTGCGCGCCACGTGCTTGACCAGGATCCACGGCGTGGAGGAGCCCATCACCCGGGAGGCGTTGACATAGTCCTCGCCGAACTGGGTGAGTACATTGGCCCGCACGATGCGGGTGAGCTGCGGCGTGTAGAGGAAGGCGATGGCGAACACGATCACCGGGATTGAGGGCCCCAGCACGGCGACGAAGACCGCGGCCAGCGCGATGCCCGGGAAGCTCATGATGATGTCCAGGGTGCGCATCAGCGCCTCCGAGACCCACTTGTTGGCGGTCGCGGCGATCGAGCCCAACACGGCGGCCGCGGCCAGGGCGACCGCGGTGGAGGCCAGTCCGATCATCAGGGAGTAGCGCGCACCGGTGGCGACCCGGGAGAACACGTCGCGCCCGATCACGTCGGTGCCGAACCAGTGCTCACCGCTCGGTGGCTGGGCGGGGGTGCCGGAGGCGAAGGGGTCGAAGGGCACCAGCAGGGGGCCGATGCCGGCCAGCAGGGCCACCAGGACCATCACGCCCAGCGCGATCCGGGAGGACCAGGGCAGGCTGCGCAGCCGAAGACCCGGCTGGCTGAGACGTTCAGTGAGTTGGGAACGCATGTCACACCGTCCTGATCCGTGGGTTGACCAGCACATAGAGCAGGTCGACGATGATGTTGATCACGATGAAGGCCATGGCCACGCACAGGGTCACGCCCTGCACCAGGAAGACGTCGTTGCGCGTGACGCCGTCCAGGATGAGCTGGCCCATGCCCTGGATGTTGAAGATGATCTCGATGATCACCGCACCGCCCATGGCGTAGCCGATCCGCAGGCCCAGCACGGTGATGGGCGTGATCAGGGCATTGCGCAGCACATTGCGGGCGATCACCACGACCTTGGGGATGCCGGCGCCGATGGCGGTGCGCACATAGTCGCGGTCGAGTTCCTCCACCACCGCGGTGCGCACCACCCGCGTCAGGGAGCCGGAGACGGGGATGGCCACCGAGAGGGCGGGCAGGCTGATGTTGTTCAGCCACACCCCGGGATTCTCCCGGAAGGGCACCCACTGGGAGACCACCGCCGGGTACAGCCCGGCGCCGCCGGGTACCGTGGACAGGGACTGGATCAGCAGGATCGCCAGCCAGAAGCCGGGCATGGCCAGGCAGGCGATGGACAGCACCCGGATCACCTGGTCCGGCCACTGGTCCCGGAAGAGGGCCGCGACCACGCCCAGGATGAAGGCGATCACCACCGCGATGGCGACGCCGAGCAGCGTGAGCTGCAGCGTGATGGGGAAGGCCCGACGGACGAAGTCGACCACGGGGGTGTTACCGGCGCTGGTTCCCAGGTCTCCGTGCAGCAGACCGCCGAGGAAGCGCACGTAGCGCACCAGCAGCGGGTCGTCGAGTCCATTGGCGGCGCGGTAGGCCGCAATGGCCTCCGGAGGGGCAGACTCACCCAGCGCCAGTCGCGCCGGATCGGCCGGCGAGAAGGACATCACGAAGAAGACCAGGAAGGTCACGCCCAGCCCCATGACGGGTAGCGCCAGCAGACGCCGGCCCATCAGCCTGAGCAAGGTGGTCATGCGGCATCACTCCTGTGTGACAGAGACAGGCCTGGTGGTGGAGCGGGTGCTCCACCACCAGGCGGGGGGGATCAAGTTACTTGGTGCTTCCGACGTCGAGCAGGCACAGGCCGGTCAACGGGATGGGCTTGAAGTCGGTCAGGCTGGTCTGGTCATAGCCGGTGGCCGACTTGCGGTGGAAGAGCGGGTAGATCGGCACCTCGGTGCTGACCAGGTCCAGGAGCTTCTTCCAGGTGGCCTTCTGCTCCTCGCCGGTCTGCTGCTGGCCCTCGGTCAGCAGCTTCTGCACCTCGTCGTAGGCCGGCTGGCCCTTCCAGTGCAGGCGCTGGTCGGTCCACACGTCGCCCGAGAGCCACCAGCCCATCAGCAGCGCCGGGTCGGAGCCGAAGACCGACGGGTCACCGGGGGCCACGACGAGGTCATAGGCGCCGGGCTTGCCGTCGATGGTGTTGTAGACGTCCGGGGACTTCTTCTGCTCGAACTGCACGGTCAGGCCGATGGCCTCCAGGGCCGACTTCAGCAGCGGGGTGGCCTTCTGCACCCAGGCGTGGTCACTGCACAGCATCCGCAGGGACTTCATGCCGGTCTCGGCGATGAGCTGCTTGGCCTTCTCCTGGTTGTAGGTGTAGACGGTGGACGCCTTCTGGTAGTCCGGGTGGGTCTCCTGCAGGAAGGAGGTGGCCGGGGTGGCATTGCCCATGTAGGCGGTCTGGATCACCTTGGCCATGTCGAAGGCGTAGAGCACCGCCTGGCGGTTGCGGACATCCTTGAACGGGGCCGAGCCGCAGTTGAACATGGCAAAGAGCAGTGCGAAGCCCTGCTCCAGGTCAACCTTGCTGCTCTGCTCCAGGGTCTTGATGGACAGGTCGGGCACCAGGTCAATGGCCTGGACCGTCTTGGAGGTCAGGGCATTCATGCGGGTGCCGTCGTCGGGCATGACCCGCCAGACCATCTTCTTGGCCTTGGCCGGGTGGGGGCCGGTGTAGCCGTCGAAGCGCTCGAAGACCAGCTGCTTCGAGGTGGCCGAGTTGTCGGTCATCTTGTACGGGCCGGTGCCCACCGGCTTGGCGTCGAAGGCCTTCGGGTCGGCGTTGACGGCCGCCTTGGGGACAATCTTGACGACGGCGATCCGCTCGGCCACCAGGGTGGAGGGCCGGGACAGTTTGATGGTGACGGTCTTGTCGTCCTTCTTGGTGACCTCCTTCACGAAGGTGATGAACTGCGAGTACAGCGACTTGTTCGCGGGGTCCAGGACGCGCTGGAAGCTGAAGACCACGTCATCGACGGTGACGTCGCTGCCATCGTGGAACTTCGCGCCGTCGCGCAGGGTGGCCTCGTACGTGGTGTCGTCCACCTTCTTCGGCAGCTCCTTGGCCAGGGCGGCGTAGACCTTGCGATCACCGGAGGGCAGGATCTCGGTCAGGCCCTCCATGGTGTGCCAGTTGGCCGCGACGGTCAGCGCCGCCGAGGTGGTCATCGGGTCGAAACCGGTGGTGCCCAGCTCATAGCTGATCGCGGCGGTGATGGTGCCGTCGGGTTTGGCCGTGCCGGCTGCCCCGGGCGTGCTGGCATCGCCGGCGCGCTTGTCGGGCGTCGTGCCACAGGCGGACAGGGTCGCGGACAGGGAGGCCGCGGCCCCCATGGCGCCCACCGCTTGGAGAAGGCGCCGACGTGACAGGGTGTGCATCTCGTTCATCGTTGAACTCTCCTAAGATGTTGGACGTCGTATGTCTGATGTTATGGCAGTCTGGGTCGAAGAGAAAGTCCCCCGCCCCACAATCGACCGGAATCCTGGGCGGGAGTTGGCAGAGTTCGGTTTTCGGGAGCGCGCAATGAATGACGTGGCGGACGTGATTGCCCTGGACGGGCACACCCTGAGGGTGCAGGGGCACCGGGACCTGCTGGAGCGGGGCCCGGGGGTGCGGCCGGTGCGGATCCCCGAATGTCACTGGTGGCAGGTCTCTCCCGGCTGGCTGGGCGTGACGCACCTCTACTCCGAGGGGAGCGGGGTGCGGCTGGCCGGCACGACGTCGGCCACCAACCTGCGGCTGCGGGTGCGCTGCACCCAGCGCTTCCTGCCCGGGGGGATCGGATCCCATGCCAGCTCCTTCGTGCTGACCGTCGACGGGGAGCGCTTCGCCGCCCGGCCCACTCCGGTCACCGCCCACCTGATCGACCCCCCGCTGTCCGACGGGCTGGACCTGCGCACCCTGGCGGAAGAGGCCACCGTCGAGTTCACCGGCCTGCCGGCCGGGCAGAAGCTGCTGGAGGTGTGGCTGCCGCAGACCATGGTGGTGGACCTGCTGGGGGTGGAGGCGGATGCCCCCGTCGTCGCGGCCCCAGAGCCCACCCAACCCCGCTGGACCCACTACGGCAGCTCGATCAGTCACTGCGCCGAGGCCGACGACCCGCTGGCGGTGTGGCCGGTGGTGACCGCGCGTGAGGTGGGGCTGGACGTCACCAACCTGGGCCTGCGGGGCGCCTGCATGCTGGAGCCCTTCCTGGCCGAGACCATCGCCGAGACCCCGGCCGACGTCATCTCCCTGAAGGTCGGGATCAACCTGGTGGGCGGCCGCACCATGAGTGACCGCACCTTCGTCCCCGCCCTGCACGGCCTGCTGGACCGGATCCGGGCCAGCCAGCCCGACGTCCCCGTGGTGCTGGTCTCGGCCATCTCCTGGCCGGGCAGCGAGAACCTGCCCGGACCCAGCACGCCGGTGACCGGCGCCGACGGCGTCGTGCGGCAGCGGGCCGGTGGGGAGCCGGTGGACGTGGCGGGGGGAGCCCTCACCCTGGCCCGTTCGCGTGACCTGGTGCAGCACGTGGCCATGGTGCGGGCCAGCCGCGGGGAGAACATCCACTACCTGGACGGGCGGGCTCTCTACGGCCCGCAGGACCAGGAGGGCTCGCCGCTGCCCGACGGGCTGCACCCCTCGTCGGCCAGCTATGTGGAGATGGGGCATCGCTTCGCCCGGCTGGTCTTCGGCGACGGGGGGCTGGTGCCCGTCCAGTCGCTGACGCGCGGCTGAGGCCCCGGCTCGGGGGGGTCAGCCCCGAGGTGTCGACTCCGCTGACTGCGTGGGGCCGTCGAGGCGCTCGATCACCTGGCTGAGCGGCCGGTAGTGGGCATCGACGGCGGCCAGGTAGCCCGCCAGGTCACCGGCCTCGGCGGCCTCCAGCATGGCCGTGTGGGCCTTGGCGGTGTCGATGATGTCCTCGTGCCGGTGGACATTGCCCTGCTTCACCATCACGGTGTGGATGTCCCAGAATGCGCCGATCAGGTTCTGGGCCAGGGTGTTGCCCGTCGCCTTGCCCATCAGCAGGGTGTGGAAGGCCCGGTCCTCGGTGGTGAAGTCCTCGTCCGCCTCGGCCTTGGCCGTCATCGCGTCGGCCAAGGCATGCAGTTGCTCGTCGTGCGAACCCTGCATGGTGGACACGACGGCCTGCGCCTGGCCCGCGTCCAGCGCCCGGCGCACGTCGACGATCTCCCGCAGCACCTTGGCCGGCCCCCGGGGGTCGATGGTGCACCGGAAGGTCACGCTGTTGACCAGCGGTGCCAGGGAGATGTTGCCGACGAAGGTGCCGCGCCCGTGCTGGACGTCGACGATGTCGAGGGCATCCAGCTGGCGAATGGCCTCGCGCAGGCTGCTGCGGCTGACGCCCAGTTCCTCGCACAGCACCAACTCCGTGGGCATCAGGGCGCCCGGAAGCAGCTGGTGTTCCACGATGTAGGCCTTGATGCGCTCCCGCACGCTGTCCGCGGCCAATGTCCGGCGGGAAGTACCCATGCTCTGCGATCCCCTCTGTCGCCCGGAGCGTCGGGACACCTGGCGTGTCGCCCGAGTCGGTGCTGACCGGGTTGGAACGGTCCGGTACTGCTGAATTCTAGCGCGACATCAGACGTCGGATCTACGGCGGGTCGGAGGGTCGGGCCGGGTGGCGGGCGCGTGGCCCTGCCGTCCGGCCCCTCGCGGAGGGCTCAGACGGCCTCCGGCTCCGCGGCGCCGAAGCCGTTCGGGTTGGCGGACTGCCAGCGGAAGGTGTCCTCGCAGGCCTCGTCCACCGTCTTGTGCGCCTTCCACCCCAGTTCCTGTTCCGCCAGGGCGACGTCGGCATAGGAGGAGGCGACGTCACCGGGGCGACGGGGCGCCACCTGGTAGGGGATCGTCTGGCCGGAGGCCTTCTCGAAGGCGTGCACGATGTCCAGCACCGAGTTGGGCTTGCCGGTGCCCAGGTTCCACACGTGGTATCCATCGTGTTCGGTCAGGTGGTCCAGGGCGGCCAGGTGGCCCTCGGCCAGGTCCACCACATGGATGTAGTCCCGGGTGCCGGTGCCGTCGGGGGTGGGGTAGTCGTCGCCGAAGACCATCAGCTTCTCCCGACGCCCGGCCGCCACCTGGGCGACGAAGGGAAGCAGGTTGTTGGGGATCCCCTTGGGGTCCTCGCCGATCCGGCCGGACTCGTGGGCGCCGATCGGGTTGAAGTAGCGCAGCACGCCCACCCGCAGCTCGGGATCGGCGGCCGACGCGTCGGCCAGGATCTGCTCGATCATGTGCTTGGTGCGGCCATAGGGATTGGTGGCGCCGGTGGGGCTGCTCTCCAGGAAGGGCGGCTCGGACAGCTCGCCGTAGACCGTCGCCGAGGAGCTGAACACGATGGTGTGGCAGCCGTGCTTGGCCATGGTCTCAAGCAGGGTGATGGTGGAGCCCAGGTTCTCCCGGTAGTAGGTCAGCGGGATCTGGGTGGACTCCCCGACGGCCTTCCAGCCGGCGAAGTGGATCACGGACTCCGGGGAGAAGTCCGCGAAGGCGGCGTCCAGCGCCTGCTCGTCACGCACATTGGCCCGGACGAAGCGCGGTTCGCGCCCGGCCAGCTCCGCCACCCGGCGCAACGACTCCTCCGAACTGTTCGACAGGTCGTCGACGACCAAGACATCGTGCCCCTGCTGCAACAGGGCCAGGGTGGTGTGGGAGCCGATGTAGCCGGCTCCGCCGGTGACGAGGACGCGCATGGATTACCTTTCGTGGACTTCTGATCACCAGCCTACGGGGCTGGCTGTGAAATGGCTGTGCCCGGGATGTGAGGTCCCTGCGACGGGCTCCGGAAGCAGGGTGTGGGGGTTGGCGCTCGGGTTTCGTTGTCCCGCGACGGATACATCCGTCGCGTCGTGACGAAACCCGAGCGGCGCGGGGGGATGGCGCAGGAGGTGGCGCGGGGCGCGGGGCGCGGGGACGGGGGTCAGCCGCCCAGGCCGAGGAAGTCCACCATCGCGTTGACGGTCTGGTGCGCCAGTTCCTCCGTCTCCCGCTCGGCGAAGATCCGCAGCACCGGCTCGGTGCCGGAGAATCGGGCCACCAGCCAGCCCCCGTCAGCCAGGAAGACCTTCACCCCGTCCAGATAGGAGACATTCTCCACCTCGACGTCGAAAGCGGGCAGCTCGCGCCGCTCGAACAGGGTGGCCAGCAACTCGGCGCGACGCTGCGGGGTGAAGCTCCAGGCGGTCTCCACCATCTCCAGGCTGCCGTAGCGCGCGACGACGTCGCCCCACAGCTCGGACAGCTTGCGGCCGCTGTGGGCCAGCATCTCCACCAGCAGGGAGCCGGCGTAGACCCCGTCCTTGCCGGCGATGTGCCCGCGCACCGTCAGGCCGCCGGAGCTCTCGCCGCCGATCACGGCGTCGGTCTCGGCCATCTTCGACGAGATGTGCTTGAAGCCCACCGGAACCTCGTGACACTTCTGCCCGTGCGCCTCGGCCACCCGGTCCAGCAGGTGGGTGGTGGCCAGGTTGCGCACCACGTCGCCCTGCCAGCCCTTGCCGGTCAGCAGGTATTCGTAGAGCAGCACCATCACCTGGTTGGCGGACAGGTAGTTGCCCTTGTCGTCGAAGATTCCCAGCCGGTCGGCATCGCCGTCGGTGGCCATGCCCAGGTCCGCGCCGTGGTCCAGCACCACCCGTCGCAGCTCATGCAGGGTCTCCAGCTGGGGCGACGGCATCCGGCCGCCGAACAGGGCGTCGTGCCGGGAGTGGATCACCTCGACGTCGCACCGGGCGGTCATCAGGATGGTCTGCAGGCAGGTCTGGGAGACGCCGAACATCGGGTCCAGCACCACCTTCAGGTGCCGGTGCCGGATGGTCTCGGTGTCCAGCTGGCCCAGGATGGCGTCCAGGTACCAGTTCATCGACGTCTGCACGGTGACCAGCGGATGACTGCGCACCTCGTGGGCGGGAACCGAGCGCACCGCGTCCTCGGTGAGCGCATTGATCTGGGCCTGCAGCTCGCCGGTGATCTCGGCGGCGGCATCCCGGCCGCCCTCGGTGAAGACCTTGATCCCGTTGTAGCTGGCCGGGTTGTGGGAGGCGGTGATGGCCAGGCCGTAACCGCAGCCCTTGTTCCGCACGGTCCACATGATCATCGGGGTGGGCGCCGGCCGGTCGATCACCGTCACCGGGATGTCATTGCCAACCAGGACCTCGGTGGCCCACCAGCAGGCCTGGTCGGAGAGGAAGCGCCGGTCGTAGCCGATCACCGTGCCCCGTTCCGCCACCCCCTCGGCGTGCATCCTGTCGGCCAGACCCTGCGCCAACAGGCGCACATTGGCCTTGGTGAAACCGTCCGCAATGATGGCGCGCCAACCGCCGGTACCGAATTCGATCATGCACCGAACTTATCCCGCGCGGAGCTCGGTGGGAAGGGTTTGCGCACCCCGGCTGCGCAAGCGCTCAGCCGTGGTGAGCGGTGCTGTCGGCCCGACCCTCCGGGGTCCGTAGAATTACTGTCATGCCCGAACAAATTACCGAGTCCAGCCCAGCCGAGCAGAGCTCCGGCACCCCCAGCCCGTCCGTGCGCAAGGCCGTGATCATGGCCCGCGGCCTGGGCACCCGGCTGCGCAAGCAGGCGTCGGCCGAACTGAGCGAGGAGCAGCAGAAGATCGCCGCCCTGGGGCTGAAGGCAATGATGCCGCTGGGGCAGCAGGGCCGTCCCTTCGTCGAGCACGTGATCAACGCCCTGGCCGACGCGGGGATCACCGAGGTCTGCCTGGTGATCGGCCCGGAGCATGACCTGGTCCGGGAGCACTTCGCCGCCCTGCAGACCAGCCGGGTGAGCATCAGCTTCGCGGTGCAGGCCGAGGCCCTGGGTACCGCCGACGCCGTCGCCGCCGCCCGCGAGTTCTGTGGCCAGGACCGCTTCGTCGTGGTCAATTCGGACAACTACTACCCAGCCGACTGCCTGCGCGCCCTGCTGGCCGCCCCGGGCAGCGCCACCCTGGGCTTCGACGCCGCCGAGCTGGTGGCCCGCTCCAACATCCCGGCCGAGCGGGTGGCGGCCTTCGCCATCCTGGAGACCGACGAGCAGAGCCGTCTGGTGGAGATGGTGGAGAAGCCCAGCCCGGAGGTGGTGGCCCAGCACGGCCCACACGCCCTGGTCAGCATGAACTGCTTCCTGTTCGGCCCCAGCATCTTCACCGCCTGCGCCGCAATCGAGCGCTCGGCGCGGGGCGAATTCGAGATCGTCGACGCGGTGCGCCACGTCGTGCACTCCGGGGAGGCCGTCACCGTCGTCCCGGTGGCCGACGGGGTGCTGGACATGTCCGGCCGGGCGGACGTCGCGGACGTGGCCCGGGCACTGGCCGGCAAGGACGTGACCCTGTGAGCGGCACCCGCTACTTCGCGCCCGGCCGGATCGAGGTGTTGGGCAAGCACACCGACTATGCCGGCGGCAATGTGTTGGTCTGCGCCGTGGACCGCGGCGTCACGGCCACCGTCACCCCGGCCGACGAGGGCATCCAGGCCCGCAGCACCGCGCTCCCGGACCCCGTGGACCTCACCCCGGGCAGTGGAGCCGAGCTCCCGGCCGGGCACTGGGGCCGCTACCTGGCCAGCGTGGTCACCCGGCTGACGGCCAACTTCGGGCCGCTGGCACCCTGCCGGATCGAGGTGGACTCCAACCTGCCGCTGGCCAGCGGCATGAGTTCCTCCTCCGCCCTGGTGGTGGCCACCGCCATGGCCCTGGTGCGGCACAACGGCTTTGACGCCACCGAGCTGTGGCGCAGCAACATCACCAACGATGTGCAACTGGCCGGCTACCTGGCCTGCGTCGAGAACGGCAAGACCTTCGGCAGCCTGGCCGGGCACGGCGGGGTGGGCACCCTGGGCGGCTCGGAGGATCACACCGCCATGCTGTGCAGCGAGGCCGGCCGGCTGGGGCAGTTCAGCTTCAACCCGCCCGGGCTGGTGCGCCGGGTGGACCTGCCCAACGAGCTGTCCTTCGTCGTGCTGGTCAGTGGAGTGGCCGCGGAGAAGACCGGCGCCGCCCTGGGCGGCTACAACCAGGCCTCGCTGAATGCCACCGAGGTCCTGCGGCGGTGGAATGCCACCGGGCACGACCATCCGAACCTGGCCGCCGCCCTGGCCAGTTCCCCGCAGGCCGCCGGGAAACTGCGTTCCCTGGTGGCCGAGGACCCCACGCTGTCCGCCCGGCTCCACCAGTTCATCGTCGAGTCCACTGAGGTGATCCCGGGCGCCGTCGACGCGCTGGCCTCGGGAGACCTGGACGGCTTCGGCCGCCAGGTGGCCCTGTCCCAGTCCCTGGCCGCCGACGGCCTGCACAACCAGGTGCCGCAGACCGAGGCGCTGGTCCGGCTGGCCGTCGAGCGGGGCGCGGTGGCGTCGTCCAGCTTCGGGGCCGGCTTCGGCGGTAGCGTCTGGGCCCTGGTGCCGGCCGGGGAGGCGGAGGGCTTCGCGGAGCAATGGCTGTCCGGCTACCGGACGCAGTATCCCGAGGAGGCGGCCCGGGCCACCACGCTGGTGACCCGCCCGTCGGCCCCGGCACGCGAGATCACGGACTGACCGGCCGGTGGGGATCCGCTGACGGGCGGGGCCGGCCAGGTGGCGATGTCCT
Source organism: Luteococcus sp. H101 (assembly GCF_038433155.1). NCBI lineage: Bacteria > Bacillati > Actinomycetota > Actinomycetes > Propionibacteriales > Propionibacteriaceae > Luteococcus > Luteococcus sp. H101. Next base: position 73,743 of record NZ_JBCDMW010000001.1, on the reverse strand, counting down.
TCCCGTCGATCCCCCGGCGAGCTAGCGTGTGCAGCACAATGACCCGGACCGGTTCCGGCCGGGCAGGATGAGCGAGAGGAAGCGAGCGGTGAGCGCCAGTAGCAGGCCCGGGCGGGTTCCCGGGCGCGGGGGACCGCTCGACCAGGCCCAGATGAGGGCCGCCAACATGGGGCTGATCCTGCGGCACCTGCGCACCCACGGTGGGCGGTCCCGGGCCCGGCTGGCCACCGAGACCGGCCTGTCCCGGGCCACCATGTCCAGCGTGATCGGGGAGCTGGTGGATCGCGGACTGGTCCGCGAGGGTGAGGTGAAGCGCAAGGGCACCGTCGGGCGGCCCGGCTTGGACGTGTCGCTGGACGGCAGCCATGTGGGGGCCATCGGCGTGGAGATCAGCGTCGACTACCTGGCCCTGACCACCATGAACCTGGCCGGCGACGTCGTGGCCGAGACCCTGCTGCCCGTCGCCGCCGACGAACTCACCCCGGACCAGGTGTTGGACCTGGTGGCGGAGCAGCTGGGTGGCGCGCTGGAGCGGATGCACGGCGTCGGGATGATGCCGGTGGCCATCACCGTCTCCCCGCCCGGCGTGATCGACTACCAGGCCGGTTCGGTCCGCTTCGCCCCCAACCTGGGCTGGCGGGATGTCGCGCTGGTGGCGGAACTGCGCGCCCGGCTGGGTGACGACGCCCCACCGATCCATCTGGAGAACGACGCCAAGCTGGCGGCCCTGGCCGAGTACGTCGGCTACGCCCCGGAGGGGGTGGAGGACCTGCTCTTCCTCACCGGCGACATCGGCGTTGGTGCCGGCATCATCTCCGGCGGCCAGCTGGTGCGCGGCTGGAAGGGATTCTCCGGTGAGGTGGGCCACCTGCCCCTGGACCCCGCGGGCGGACCCTGCAAGTGCGGCCGCACCGGCTGCTGGGAGACCATCGTCGGCCTGGGTGCGTTGCTGCGGCTGTGCGCGCCCGACGGTGGGGAGCTGGTGGACGCCAACCGCCCGCTGGAGGAGCGGCTGACCACCATCGCCCAGCGGGCCGGCGCCGGGGACCCGACCACCCTGGCCGCGCTGGCGCAGATCACGCACAACCTGGCCAACGGCCTGTCCGTGCTGAACGACGTGCTCAACCCCCGGGTGATTGTGCTGGGCGGCTACTTCACCTTCTTCGGCGGGTTCATCCTGGAGCCGCTGGCCGAGGAGTTGGAGCGGCGAAGGATGGTCAACGGCGGTCAGGTCAGGCTGGAACTCACCCGGCTGGGGATGAACTCCGCCGCGCACGGTGGTGCGCTGATGGCGTTGGATGACGTCTTCGCGGACCCGACGCTGGCCCCGGTGCGCACCGCGTCCTGACCGGCGCACGGTCCCCGAGCCTGTCTTTCCACGATCCCCGAGCCTGTCGAGGAGACGCAACCACGGTGGCCGAGCTTGTCGAGGCCCTGGGCGCAGTGACCCGGATGGTTCGTCGTCGGGTCGGCAGCCTCTGGCGCTGCGTCTCGTCGACGCTCGCTCGCGTCTCTTCGCGGAACCGCTCTGCGAGGCTCCGAGCCCGACGACGAACCTTGGCGTGGTCCCCGAGCGTGTCGAGGGAACGCGACCACGGCGGTCGAGCTTGTCGAGGCCTGGGGCGCACTGATCCGGGTTCGCCAAGGCCACCTACGGCGCCACCTGCCCGCTGGCCGGTTCCGCCAACACTGACCTGCCCAGCGGCTGCGTGAAGTTCACCCACAACCGCACCGGCCCGCTGTCGATTCTGGCAGAATCGTCGGGGTGAAGACCGCCCGCGCTGGCGCCAATCCGCAAACCATGGTGGACCAGACCTACGGCTACACCACCGGGGGAGTCGACCGTGTCAACGTCCAGACGATGATCGACACGACCGGCGAGTTCATCCCCGCCGGGGTGACCACCACCTACAGCTATGACTCGATGAACCGCCTCACGTCAGCGGTGGAGAAGAACGGCGCCACCACCAACGCGTCGTTCACGTACGCCTATGACTTGAACGGGAACCGTACCAAGGCCACCATCGCCGGGCTTGGTGCGGGGGCGAATGACAACGCCCTGGTTTCGGCGCGAACCTTTGACCACAACCGGGCCGATGAGTTGACCATCGCGGATGGCAAGACCGCCGGTTTGGGGTGGGATGCCAATGGTGATGAGACCGCAGCCCAGGGTTGGCTTGCTGGTTCTGTGCAAGGGCGTAGCAATGTGAAGACCAGCAGTGTCGGTGACGTGGCCCAGTGGACCGTCCCCGACACCGGGCAGACTTTCGCGTTCACCAATGCGCAGGTCCTGCCCACCGGTACCCGTAACCTGACCTGGGCCCATGAGGTGACCTACACCTACAACCCGGTCGGGCTGGAGGGCTATACCTCCCCGAACGGTCAGGGACAGGTGAAGCTGTTCACCATGCCCAATGGTCAAACCCTCGGGTACGAGGTCGGCGGGAAGATGGAGTACTTCCACAAGGACCGCCTCGGCTCCGTGGTCGCGATGACCGGTGATGATGGCGGGAAGGAGGCCTACTACCGCTACGATCCCTACGGCCAGCCCCGCAGCTACTACCGCTGGAGTGACCAGGCCAAGGCCAACACGTTGATGGATGTCGGGCTGCCCCGGGACTTCTCCACCGGCCTGATCCGCATGGGAGCCCGCTGGTACGACCCCACCATCGCACGCTTCACCACAGCCGACCCCTCAGGCCAAGAACAAAACCCCTACCTCTACGCCGAGGGAAACCCCATCAACAACACCGACCCAACTGGGCTCTGGCATTGGCAGTCCAGTGTCTTGGGATGGGGAGCTGGCGCCCTCGCCACCGCTGTCGTGGGCGCAGGAACAGGAAACCTAGCCGTCGCGGGTGCGGCTGGTCTCTTTGTTGGTGGAGCAGTGTCAGAGATGTCCGATCAGACAATAGATAGTGGCGGAGTGACCGACTATGGGGATGTTCTCGGTAGCGGTCTCGCAGACATGGTATTCGGCTTGGGGGGCTAGTCATCGCGCTAGATGAAAGAATTCTTTGAGTGGTAACCCCCATGCGCCAAGGAGATTGTCAGATGAAGATATTCCGGTCCCGTTATGTTCACATCGTCTACGGAGTAACATACAGCGTCGCCCTTGGATCCGCTCTGCTTACGGTCCTGCTCCAATCACGGTTAATGATTCTCATTGCGTTTGCAGGAATCGCGGCGATTTTCTCGTGGCTATTGTGGCGATTGAGTCGTGCTGGAGGTGTCGTTTACCCCGAGAGTTCAATTGTCGAGTACAGGGGTCTCGTGGCTGATTCTCGCTGGGAGTTCAGTCAGATTTACCGTCTGGAAGTGGAGGAGCGCGGGATGGGACTACTGATTCCCATATTGACTACAACCAGTGGAACGCGCTGCGTTCTCTACGCTCTGACGGACTCCCTCGCTTCCGAGGGTAGGGCTGGGCGAGATTTCGTCAAAATCGCGGGGGAATTGATCTTCAGTGGTGTAGGGGAACGTGGGAGCCAACTTCCATCCCGCGCCAGGCGCTTCCTAGAATGAGAAGGCGATTCTGGTTGTTCTACTCGTGTGCAGCCATGTGGTTGGCAGCTGCAGTGGTTGTAGGGTTCCGGCGCACGGGTCAGGTCCGTACCGAGGGGCTCGTGGGTTGCTTGGTCATGGCGGGCGCATTCGCCTTCGCAGGATTCATGCTTCGACGGCATGATCAAGGCAAGTGGTGATCATCCCGGCTGCCGCAGGATGAGCTGTTCCAAGCATCGGCTGTTTCTCTCTGAAGGGGCACGAGCCGCCCATCACCCGGGTGATGGGCGGCTCGTCCGTAGTGATGTCGCGGATCAGTCGGCGGAGTACAGGTCGAAGTCATCGGAGGGGTCTCGCCTGCAGCGCCTCACGTGATCGACTCCCTTGTGCATGCCACTGGTCGGTGGTGAGACTGGCCACCGTGGTCGCGATGTGCGACAACCCGGGTCAGATGGGCTCACACCGACGCGTCCGGTCTCGCGAGCACGCTCAACCCAGGTGATCTTTCCCACTCGCCCAGCGCGTCGGTGAGCAGTCTGGCTGAGCGAGCGTTGACAGTTTCCTGAGAATGCGCCTAACGTTTCGTTTACTGCTCGAACATATTGGTCAAGGGAGTCCACGATGCGCAGCAACATCTCACGCGTGGCGGTGGCGGGGGCAACCGCCGCCGTCCTCTGCCTCACCGGTCTGGGTGCCGCCACCCCGGCGCACGCCGCGCCGCCAGCCAAGCCGGCCGCACCCGCGCCGTCACCGGCTGAATCCTTCATCATCCGCTCCAACAACCTGGAGATCCACGTCTCCCGGCTCTTCCCGCAGGTCCTGCGCTACCGCGACCTGAAGACGGGGGCCATCCTCGGCGGCCAGCCGAAGGTGCTGGACAGCGTCGTGATCAACGGCACGCCGCAGCGGGTGACCGTCGGTGTGGAGCCGCTGATGGGGGGCGTGAACTACGTCCTCACCGTCCCCGGGATGCCGGGCGTCTCCATCATCGTGCGCGCCACCGTCAAGGGCAATGTGCTCACCTGGCAGGTGCAGAAGGTGCGCGACGGCGCCAAGGACGTCGTCAACACCCTGGAGATCCCGGGCCTGGACCTGGTCTCGGTCTCCTCCGACCAGCCGGGTGCCACCAGCGCCCTGACCAAGGTGGACACCAATTCCACCCGCAATGCAGACCAGATTGCGCCGCTGACCGAGCAGACCGCCGTGCAGGCCAATGCCGTCGGGTCCACCTACGGCATCCTGAACACCGCCCAGCTGGCGGCCTCCGTGGAGACCAATGGCACCTATGACAAGCCCAAGGGTGCCACCACCAAGGACGGTGGGCGGCTGTGGAGCCAGGTGCAGGCCAATACCGACGGCAGCAAGCGCGTCGGCCTGACCCCCGGCCAGTGGACCGTGCGTGGTGAGGGTGCCGCCAAGCAGAGCGAGCTGCCCTGGGCCAAGGTGGTCATCACCACCGACCGCAACCAGGACCAGGCCGTCGACTGGCAGGACGGTGCCATCGCCTTCCGGGACATCGCCCACGTCGCCAAGGATGCGGACAAGGTGCCGGACCGGGTGATCCAGCACATCCCGTTCAACTTCTCCAGCCTGGCCACCCACCCCTTCCTGCGTACCCTGGACGACGTCAAGCGCCTGAGCCTGGCCACCGACGGCCTAGGCCAGTTCACCCTGCTGAAGGGCTATGCCTCCGAGGGGCATGACTCGGCCCACCCGGACTACGCCGGCAACTACAACGAGCGCGCCGGTGGCCTCAAGGACATGAACACGCTGCTCAAGGAGGGCAAGAAGTGGGGCAGCGACTTCGGCGTACACGTCAACGCGACGGAGGCCTACCCGGAGGCGAAGGCCTTCGACGAGAAGCTGGTGGACAAGACCGCCCTCGGCTGGAACTGGCTCAACCAGAGCTACTACATCAACCAGCGCGATGACCTGAACTCCGGCAACCTGCTGAAGCGCACCGCGCAGCTGCGCAAGGACACCAAGGGCAACCTGGACACCCTGTACTGGGACGTCTACTACGGCTTCGGCTGGCTGCCCGATGAGATGGACGCCAAGCTGCGCGGCCAGGGCTGGAGCGTCGCCTCCGAATGGGCCTACTCGCACGAGCGCAACAGCCTGTGGTCCCACTGGGCCACCGACCGCAACTACGGCGGCGCCACCAACAAGGGCATCAACAGTCAGATCATCCGCTTCATCCGCAATGGGGAGAAGGACGTCTGGAACCCGCACCCGCTGCTGGCCGGCTCCACCATCGTCGAGGCGGAGGGCTGGACCGGTCACAATGACTGGAATGCCCTGAAGAACAATGTCTGGACCAACCAGCTGCCCACCAAGTTCCTGCAGCACAACCAGATCACCAAGTGGACCGATCACGAGGTGCAGTTCACCAATGGCGTGCGCAGCACCGACGCCAACGGCCACCGGCAGTTCCTCATCGACGGCCAGCTGGCGCTGGACGGCGGCTCCTACCTGCTGCCCTGGGGCGGCAAGACCCCGCAGCAGGCCACCAAGGCCTATCACTTCAACCCCGACGGCGGGACCACCACCTGGACGCTGACCGGTGCCCTGGCCCGGGCCAAGTCCTTCACCGTCTACGAACTGTCCGACAAGGGCCGCACCGCGGTGGGCACCGTCGGCAATGACTCCGGGAAGATCACCCTTGAGGCCAAGGCCAACACGGCCTACGTGATCTACCCCGGCAAGACCCGCGTGCAGACCGATCCCGCCTGGGGTCAGGGAACGCCGGTGGCGGACCCCGGGTTCAACGGTGCCGATCTGGGCCCGTGGAATCCGACGGGCAAGACCGGCCTGGAGACCACCGAGAACGGTCTGCACGTGGCAAGCCTGGGCGAGGGCAAGTCCGGGATCAGCCAGGACCTGAAGCTGGCCGGCGGCAAGCGCTACGCCGCGTCGGCCTGGGTTGAGGTCAAGCCCGGCCAGAGCCGCCCCGTCACCCTGACCGTGAACGGCAAGGGGGTGGACGCCAGCACCAGCATCGAGCGCTCCACCATGCCCAACCACGTCTCCTCCGACGAGCTGCGCGGCACCAACTTCCAGCGGGTCAAGGTGCTGTTCACCGCCCCCCGCAATGGCAAGGTGCGGCTGGCCGTCACCGCCGCCGACGGCACCGCCCCCGTGCGGATCGACGACGTGCGGGTGGTGCCCACCGAGGAGAAGTCGGTCAGCGGGAATGTCCTGGTGGACCAGAGCTTCGAGAGCCTGGACCAGGGCTGGGGCCCGTTTGTCACCGGTCAGGCGGGCGGGGATGCCCGGACCCACCTGGCCACCAAGCACGCGCCGTACACGCAGGCCGGCTGGAACGGCAAGCTGGTGGACGACGTGCTGGACGGCCAGTGGTCGCTGAAGTCCCATGAGGAGGGACGCGGGCTGGTCTACCGGACCTGGCAGGGCAGCGTCGACTTCAAGCCCGGTCACAAGTACCGGGTGGAGTTCGACCACCAGAACGCCACCGCCGGCGCCTACAGCTTTGTCACCGGCGTCGACCAGGCCGGGGAACAGACCAAGCAGGTGGAGCTGAAGGCCACCGCCTTCGGGCAGCAGCGCACCACCGCCCGGTTCAGCCAGGAGTTCACCACCGGCGGCTGCGGAGACCCGTGGATCGGGATCCGACGCAATGCCGTCGGCGGGGCCCAAGCCGACTTCATCATGGACAACCTCAAGATCACCGACCTGGGCGCCGTCGAGACCCCCGGTGCCTGCGCCACCGCCGAGCTGAGCGGCCCGCGTGCGGTGGTGCCCGGTGAGGAGAATGTCTTCACCACCACCTTCACCAACCACGAGGGCGTCGCGATCAGCGACGTCAAGATGGGCCTTGACCTGCCCGACGGCTGGACCGCCACCGGGACCCAGGACGGTGCCGCCAGCGGCGAGCCCGGCGCCACGGTGAAGACCATCTGGAAGGTGATGGTTCCGGCCGACGCCAAGGGCAGCTACACCCTGTCTAGCAGCGTGAGCTACCGGGTGGGCGAGAGCACGCGCACGGTGGACTCCACGCTGACCACCCAGACCCTGCCCGAGGGCCTGATCCCGCAGTCCCGGCTGAAGATCAGCGGGGTGAGCAGCGCCGAGCCCGGCAGCGGTGACGGTTCCGCCCAGGCCGCCGTCGACGGCAACCCGTCGACCATGTGGCACAGCGCCTGGTCCCGGGTGAGCACCCCGGCCACCTACCCGCACTGGATCACCTTCGATCTGGGCAGCAAGCATGAGCTGGCCGCCTTCGACTACCAGGTGCGCAAGGGCAACGGTGCCATCAAGGACTACGAGATCTACGTCAGCGCCGATGGCAAGGACTGGGGCACCCCGGTGGCCAAGGGCAGCTTTGCCGGCACCGCCGAGGTGCAGCACATCACCCTGCCGCCCAACACCACCGGGCAGCACGTGAAGCTGGTTGGGCTGAACGCGATCAATGGCGCCGCCTTCGGCGGGGCCAACGAGATCAACCTGTGGGGCAAGCGCGCCTGAGCGCAAGTCCGACACGGTGAGGGGCTGGACGCCCCGGGCCTCCTCCGGGGCCCGGGGCGTCCTCCTGTTCCGGCCCACCCTGTTCCGGCCACCCTGTTCCGGGGCATGCTGATCCGGCCGGCGCGCCGTCCCCGGAGCGTCGCCCGGCCGGGCGACGGAGCCCCGCCAGTGCAGGATCTGCTGAAGTCAGACCCGGTTTCGGCGGGGGGGTCGCGGCGGGCTTTCGGGGTGGGATCGCTCACTTTTGGTGACCGGTGGTTGACCTGAGCCGGAAGAGGCGTAGCATTTCGTTTATCGAGCGAACATATTCTGTTTCGCAGCCGTTTCCAGCATTGGTCGAGGGAGTCCAGATGCACAGGTCCACGCAGCAGCCCGCCACCGGTCAGGTGTCCCCGGCCACCGGCCGCCTGACGCTGCCGATCCAGACCGGTCTGGATGACCAGATCCGGGTCCTGCTGGACCGTCTGGGCGCCGACGCGGTGCGCAACAGCGACGGCACCGAGCTGCCCGAGCTGGTCAACGAGCTGGCGGTCAAGGTCTACGAGACCTACTTCGTCGGCCGCGGTGACCAGGCCTGGGCCGACGCCCACCCGGAGCAGCGCACCCGGATCTACCTGATGAGCGAGCGCACCCCGGCCATGGCCGACGGGGAACTGGCCATCGACATCATGGCGCCCTGGTTTTCCCAGCAGGTCACCCCGGACTGCGCATGCGACGTGGCCCGCTGGTGGCAGGTGATTGACCGCACCCAGTCCCGCGTCGTCCCGGCCGAGCAGTGGCGGCTGGAGCCCGACGGCCACACCGTCGTGCTCAGCGATGCGCAGGCCGGCCACGTCTACACGGTGAACTTCCTGGCCGAACAGGTCTGGGACCCCACCCAGATGTACAACTACCTGACCAACAACTGGGCCGACGACCTCACCCGGATCAAGGAATCCCCCTACGACGTGCGTCACGAGGAGACCTGGCAGCACGTCCGGGGGGCACTGGCCGACTGGCTGGCCAGCCACCCGCACGTCGACGTGGTGCGCTTCACCACCTTCTTCTACCACTTCACCCTGGTCTACGGCGCCGACGCGAAGGAGCGCTTCGTCGACTGGTTCGGCTACTCCGCCAGCGTCAGCGTCGCCGCCATGGAGGCCTTCGAGCAGGCCCACGGCTACCAGTTGCAGGCCGAGGACTTCGTCGACGAGGGCTACTACAACTCTCCCTTCCGGCTGCCCAGCCGCGCCTTCCGGGACTGGATTGCCTTCCAGCACGACTTCGTCACCGGCCGGGTGGCCGAACTGGTGGACCAGGTGCATGCCCAGGGCAAGGAAGCCATCATGTTCCTGGGCGACAACTGGATCGGCACCGAGCCCTATGGCCCGCTGTTCGCCCGCACCGGGCTGGACGCCGTGGTGGGCAGCGTCGGCTCCGCGGCCACCTGCCGGATGATCAGCGACATCCCCGGCGTCAAGTACACCGAGGGCCGGCTGCTGCCCTACTTCTTCCCCGACGTCTTCCACCCCGGCGGCGACCCGGTGGCCGAGGCCAACGAGTCCTGGCTGGCGGCCCGACGCGCCATCGTGCGCTCCCCGCTGGACCGGATCGGCTATGGCGGCTACCTCAGCCTGGCCCTGGAGCACCCGGACTTCATTGACCGGATGGAGGAGATCGTCCAGGAGTTCCGCCAGATCCACGAGCGCTTCGCCGGGAAGCGCCCCGATGTCGCCGGCTTCCGGGTGGGGATCGTCAATGCCTGGGGCTCGCTGCGCAGCTGGCAGACCCACATGGTGGCGCACGCCCTGTGGTACCGGCAGGCCTACAGCTACCTGGGGGTGCTGGAAGCCCTGGCCGGGTTGCCCTTCGACGTCGACTTCCTCTCCTTCGACGAGGTGGCGCAGGGCGTCCCCGAGGGGATCGGGGTGCTGGTCAATGCCGGCGCCATCGGCACCGCCTTCTCCGGCGGCCCGGCCTGGGAGGATCCGGCGCTGTGCGCCGCGGTGCGCGCCTTCGTCGCCAAGGGCGGCGGCCTGGTGGGCGTCGGTGACCCGACGGCCTGGCCGGTGGGCGGCGCCGTCTTCCAGCTCAGCGATGTCTTCGGCGTGGACCACGAGACGGGCTGGGGGCTTTCCACCAACCGTCGCTGCGAGCCGGTGACCGAACACTTCCTCACCGCCGACCTGACCGGCGCCCTGGACGTGGGTGAGGGCACCCGCGACGTCCTGCCAGTGACCGATCAGGTGCAGGTGCTGGCGGCGCACGACGGCCAGGTGGACGCGGCGGTCAACACCTTCGGCGCCGGCCGGGCCGTCTACCTGGGCGGCCTGCCCTACAGCCACCAGAACTCCCGCCTGCTGCACCGTGCGCTGTACTGGGCGGCGGGCCGGGAGGCCGACTTCGGCCGGTGGATCGCCGACGATCCCCGGGTGGAGGTGGCCCACCAGGCCGAGGCGGGAGAACTGCTGGCGGTGAACAATGCCACCGAGGCCGTACACACCACGGTGCACGGGGCCGACGGCCAGCAGTGGGCGGTGGAGCTGCCACCCGCCGGCCTGCAGTGGATCCAGACCAACGACAACTGAACAGGCTGCGGACGCAGCACCAGAAATCCTGCAGTACCAAGATCAGCACCATCCAAACAGCAGTACCGAACACCGGAGGAAGAAATGAACACTCGCTTCGCGGGCCGCGGCATCGTCGCCGGACTGGCCGTCGTGGCACTCGGACTCACCGGCTGTGGTGGCGACAAGCCCGCCACGCAGGCGTCCTCGGCCGGCGGTTCCTCGTCGGCCGCCAGCACGGAGAAGGTCACCATCGACTACCTGCACCGCCTGCCCGACGGTGAGGGCATGACCAAGGTGGCTGACATCGTCGCCAAGTGGAACAAGGAACACCCCAACATCCAGGTCAAGGCCACCAAGTTCGACGGCAAGGCCCCCGAGATGATCAAGAAGCTGGAGAACGACGCCAAGGCCAACACCGCCCCCTGCCTGGCTCAGGTGGGCTACGCCGAGATCCCGTCGCTGTTCACCAAGGGCCTGCTGGCCGACGTCTCCGCCGACGCCGACAAGTACAAGGACGGCTTCAGTGAGGGCGCCATGGGCCTGATGAAGGTTGGCCCCGCCACCGTCGGTCTGCCGCAGGACTCCGGCCCGCTGGTCTACTTCTACAACAAGGCCGAGTTCGACAAGCTGGGCCTCAAGGCCCCCACCACCGTCGCCGAGCTGACCGACGTCGCCAAGAAGGCCGCCGCCAAGGGCAAGTACGCCGTCGCCTTCCAGCCCGACGAGGCCCAGTACGGCCTGGCCGCTCAGGCCGCCGCCGCGGGCGCCTCCTGGTACACCGCCGAGGGCGACAAGTGGAAGGTCAACGTGACCAGCCCGGAGACCGCCAAGGTCACCGAGTTCTGGCAGGGCGCCATCGACGGCAAGGCCGCGCTGGTGGAGAATCGCTGGGGCGACGGCTTCAAGAAGGCCCTGGTGGACCAGAAGCTGATCGGCACCATCGGTGCCGCCTGGGAGGCCTCCCTGCTGGCCGGCGACATGGCCGGCTCCAAGAATGTCGGCCAGTGGCAGGTGGCCCAGCTGCCCGCCTTCGGCGACAAGCAGATGACCGGCCCCGACGGTGGCTCCGGCGTGGCCGTGATGAAGGGCTGCAAGGCCCCCAGCCAGGCGATGGAGTTCAACAACTGGTTCAACACCCAGACCACCGAGCTGGCCACCCAGGGCCTGGTGGTGGCCGCCAAGGGCACCGTCACCACCCCGGCCGAGGTGAAGAAGTTCTTCGGTGGGCAGGATGTGATGGCCGAGCTGGGCAAGGCCAACGAGTCCATCAACCCGAACTTCGGCTACGTCCCCACCTGGCCGGCCGTCGCCGACCCGATGAACAAGGCCGCCGCCGCCGCGGGTGAGGGCAAGGGCAAGGTCTCCGCGATCTTCGAGGCCGCGCAGACCACCTCCGTCCAGTCCCTCAAGGACGCCGGGCTTCCCGTCGCCTGACCGCCACCACGACACGCAGATCTGAGAAAGGCAAGCAATGTCGACTTCGACTTCGGTTCACCGGGTGGGGCGCAAGCCCCACCCGGGGCGGCGACGCGAGGCCCTGACCGGCTGGGCATTCGTCACACCCTTCGCGGTGCTGTTCAGCTTCTGCTTCCTGATCCCGATCGGCGTGTCGGTCTACTCGTCCTTCTTCCGGGCCGTGCCCTCGGGCGGTGGCCTCTACGGCGGCGGTGAACTGGCCAACCAGTTCGTCGGCCTGCGCAACTATGTGGAGATCGCCGAGGGCGCGGCCTTCTGGCGGGGGATGGGACGGGTACTGGCCTTCGGCGTGGTGCAGGTACCGGTGATGATCGGCGCCGCACTCGCCCTGGCCCTGCTGCTGGATTCGCAGATGGTCAAGCGGGTCGGGATCTTCCGGCTGGGCTTCTTCCTGCCCTTCGCGGTGCCCGGCGTCGTGGCCGCCCTGATGTGGACCTACATGTACAACCCGCAGTTCTCCCCGATCAACCAGGTGCTGGGGCTGGTGGGGATCCACATCCCCTTCTTCTCCCCGAAGGTGATCCTGTGGTCCATGGCCAACATGACCACCTGGACCTTCACCGGCTACAACATGCTGATCTTCCTGGCCGCGCTGCAGGCCATTCCGCACGACCTCTACGAGGCCGCCCGGCTCGACGGGGCGTCGTCGTGGACCATCGTGCGCCAGATCAAGATCCCGCTGGTGCGCAATGCCACCCTGCTGGCCGTGCTGCTCAGCATCATCGGCACGGTGCAGCTGTTCAACGAACCCGCCGTGCTCCAGACCGTCAACCCGTGGATGGGCAATGACTACACGCCGATGATGATGGCCTACAACACCATGATGGGCGGTATCTCCCCGTCGGGTGACGGGCCCGCCTCGGCCATTTCCATCCTGATGGCGCTGATTGCCGGTGTGCTCGCCGTCGTCTACGCCTACGCCCAGAAGAAGGCCGACTGATGTCCGCGCTCACCAAGTTCCTGCCGAAGGCTCGTACCGACGTGGACGAGCTGCCCCCGTCGCTGCGCCCCTCGCGCCCCGCCCGGCTGATCACGCTCGCCGTGCTCCTGCTGGTGCTCGTCTACTCGCTGGCGCCGATCGTCTGGCTGATGATCTCGGCCACCAAGTCCAATGCCGATCTGGTCTCCACCAGCGGCTGGTTGTTCGCCCACAACAACATCACGGAGAACTACCACGCGCTGATGGGCTGGACCCAGGGGATGTTCTGGCGCTGGGTGGGCAATTCCGTGCTGTACTCCACCCTGGCCGGGGTGCTGGGCACCCTGCTCAGCGTGGCCTGCGGCTACGGTCTGGCCAAGTTCCGCTTTGCCGGGCGCAGTGCCGTCCAGATCCTGATCATGGCCGGCCTGCTGCTGCCCATCGCCCTGCTGACCATCCCGCTCTACCTGGTCTTCCACAAGATGGGCCTGACCAACACGATGTGGGCCATCATCATCCCGTCGTGCGTCAGCCCCTTCGGTGTCTTCTTGGGCCGGGTCTACGCCCAGTCGTCGGTGCCCGACGAGATCCTGGAGTCCGCCCGGATCGACGGTGCGGGGGAGGCCCGGATCTTCTTCACCATGGTCCTGCGGCTGCTGGCCCCGGCGATGGTCACCATCTTCCTGTTCATCTTCGTCGCAACCTGGAACAACTTCCTGCTGCCGCTGATGATGCTCAACTCCGCCGAGCTCAAGCCCGTCACGCTTGGCCTGTACGGGATGATGAGCTACTTCAACCCGCAGTACGGGGCGGTGCTGCAGGGAGCGCTGCTGGGCGTCATCCCGCTGATCGTGCTCTTCCTGGGGCTGCAGAAGCGTTGGCAGTCCGGCCTGGCCGCCGGCGCCGTCAAGGGATAGACCCGGCACGCGGCCGCCCTTCGACAGGCTCACGAACCGCTCGTCGAGGCCCCTTGGCTGGCCCTGGTCGCCGTCGGGTCTGGGTCCGCCTGCCGGGCCGGGGCCCTGATCCCTCGGCCTGTCCCGGAGTTTGTCGGGTGTCCAGTTATCCCGATAGAGCGATTGTCGGACTCCAGTGCCATAGTGGCAACGGAGATCGCCAATCGCTCTATCGGGATAACTGGTCGGGTGACCAAGAGTTGTGGAGGGTCCCCCCGGGGCCGATTCCTAGCGGGTCAGCCCCACCTCGTGGGCGAAGAGGACCAGGCCGACCCGATCCCGGGCATGCAGCTTGGCCAGCAGCCGGCCGATGTGGGTCTTCACCGTGCCCTCGGCCATGTACAGGGTGGACGCGATCTCCGAATTGGTGGCGCCGTGGGCAATCTCCACCAGCACCTCGCGCTCCCGGTCGGTGAGCAGCTCCAGCCGGGGGTCGGCCCCGCCGGGGGTCGACGGCAGGATCGGCACCACGTGCTCCAGCAGCCGTCGGGTGGCCGAGGGGGCCAGCACCCCGTCGCCCGCCGCCACGGTGCGGATGGCGTTCAACAGCTCGGCGGGCCGGGCGTCCTTCAGCAGGAAACCCGAGGCTCCGGCCTTCAGCGCGGCGAAGACATATTCGTCGAGGTCAAAGGTGGTCAGCACCAGCACCTTCGTCGGGGCCCCGCTGGCCGCCAACCGTCGGGTGGCCTCCACCCCGTCCATCACCGGCATCCGGATGTCCATCAGCACCACGTCCACCGGGTGCTTGGCCAGTACGGCCAGGGCCTGCTGCCCGTCGGAGGCCTCGGCCACCACCTCCATGTCGTCCTCGGCCTCGATCAGCATCCGGAAACCGCTGCGCACCAGCGCCTGGTCATCGGCCAGCAGCACGCGAATCGGGGTGGTCATGGCATCTCCTGTGCGGGTAGGGAATCAAGGGCAAGCGGGACGGGGAGGATGGCGCGCACCAGGAAACCCCCGGTGGCCTTCGGCTGGGCCAGCAGCTGGCCATGCATGGACACGACGCGTTCCCGCATCCCCTGCAAGCCGTGCCCCCTGCCGTCGGAGTCGGCCTCGGCGCCCAGCCCGTCGTCGCTGATCTCGGCGACGATCAGCTGGGCTGAATAGGTCAGGGTCACGGTGGCGGTGGCATCGGGCCCGGCATGT
Source organism: Luteococcus sp. H101 (assembly GCF_038433155.1). Taxonomy (NCBI): domain Bacteria; kingdom Bacillati; phylum Actinomycetota; class Actinomycetes; order Propionibacteriales; family Propionibacteriaceae; genus Luteococcus; species Luteococcus sp. H101. Next base: position 58,708 of record NZ_JBCDMW010000001.1, on the reverse strand, counting down.
TTGAGGAAATTGGTGACCGCCTCCTGCACCACCCGGAAGGCCGTCAGGCCCAGCGTCGGCGGCACCACCGGCGGGGTGCCCTCCACGTACAGGTGTACCCGGTCACCGGAGCGGGCCACCATCTCCGGGATGTCGGGCAGGCCTGGGGTGGGGGCGAAGGCCGCGTCCTCGCCGACGCCGCCGCGCAGCACCCCCACGATCCGACGCATCTCGGTGAGGGCCTCCCGCCCCGTCTCCGCGATCGTGTCCAGCACCATCGGTGCCTGCTCCGGCTTCTTGGCCGCCAGGGCGCGGCCGCCCTCGGCCTGGACGATCATGACGGACAGGGAATGGGCCACGATGTCATGCAGCTCCCGGGCGATCTGGGCCCGGATGGTGGCCTCGGTCATCCGGGCCGCCTGCTCCCGTTCGGAGAGTTCCAGGGCCCGCCGCTCCGCCTCGGCCAGGATGCGGGCGCGGCTCGCCTCGGCGGACTCCCGCACCCGTCGGCCGATGGCATAGCAGGTGACCACCAGTCCCAAGCAGAGCAGGGCGGTGAGCACGTAGAGGGTCTTGGCGGTGGCCAGCATGGCCATCCCGGCCGCGTAGTTGGCCACCCAGGGCAGTGGCCCCACGATGGCGCCGATTGCCCCCAGCACCAGCACCACGCGGGAGCGGTGCCCGGGCACCCAGCGGGCCACGGAGTAGGAGACCAGCAGCACGCTGACCAGGGAAGGGATCGGGAAGGTCAGCGTCAGGGCGTGCAGGATGCACAGCAGGGTGATCAGCAGCAGGGTGAGCATCGGGAAGCGGCGCCGGGTGACCACCGCCGCGCACATCCCGGTGCCGATCAACAGGGCGTCGGCACCCTGCCCGCCGCCCAGCCCACCGAGCGCCATCGGGATCACCGTGAAAACGAACAGCAGGCCCGCCACGGCCAGGTCCAGGGCCCAGGTGGCGTGACCGAGCTCGTCGAAGGAGCTGCGCACGGTGCTGATCATCGTCCCCAAGCCTAGAACCGGGGGCGTTCGGGAGGGATGCCACCACGGTCTTGGCCGGGTCGACCCGCGGGCCGGTGAATGGGGCTGGCGTCCAGTTCTGGAAATCGACCCCGGAATCTCGCCCGCTCCGGTTCCGCCGACGGGCATGGTCGGAAGCCGGGGATTTCGGTGGCCGGTTTTCAGAATTGGACGCCAGCCCCGGTTGCGGGGTTCGGCCGGGACCGCCCAGTGAATCGCAAACACCGCCAGCCGCGCTCAGGGTCGTCCGGGCTACCGCGCGCCCGGGCAGCGCCGTGCACGACGTCGGCTGGATGGGGCCAGGCCTCGGCCATGGTGCGGACTTCCCGCCGTCCGGTGGCGCGTGGTTGATGGCGGCTCGGTGGCGCCCGCGAAACCCTGCAGGGGAAGCGATCATGCTGGGTGTTCATCTGGCGCGATGTCGTTGACGGCCCTCGGGGCGGACCCTAGGTTGAGGTGTTAGACATCGGACATCCGATATCAAGCCCCCGTGAGAGGAAGAACCCATGCGTGCAAAGAAGCCCGCCGCCCTGCTGGGAGGTCTGGTGATGGCCGTCGGTGCCCTTGGCCTGGCCGCTCCCGCGGCCGTCGCCCAGGCCGACGTCGACCTGACGCCCGATCCGTTCTGGGCGGGCACCCCGAACTACACGGAACAGACCCTGGCGATGGGTGGCGACGGGGTCTTCCCGAACTACCGCATCCCCGCCCTGGCGGTGACCAACCGGGGCACGCTGCTGACCTCCTATGATGGCCGCCCCACCGGCATCGACGCCCCGGGCCCGAACTCCATCCTGCAGCGTCGCTCAGAGGACATGGGCCGGACCTGGCAGCCGACCACCGCGGTGCATGCGGGCAAGACCACTGCGCCCGTGGAGGGGTACTCGGACCCGAGCTATGTGATCGACCGGACCACCGGCGAGATCTTCAACTTCCACGTGTACTCCATGGACGCAGGCTTTATTGCCTCGCAGCCCGGGGTTGACCTGCAGGATCGCAAGGTGCTGCATGCCGAGGTCAGCTCCTCGCGTGACGACGGGAAGACCTGGACCCACCGGATCATCACGCCCGACATCACTCCCGACCTGACGGTCCGGTCCCGGTTCGCGGCCTCGGGACAGGGCATCCAGTTGACGCAGGGCCCCCACGCCGGGCGCCTGTTGCAGCAGTTCACCATCCGGATCGCGTCGGGTGACATGCAGGCGGTGACCATCTACTCCGACGACCATGGCAAGACGTGGCAGTCGGGCAAGCCGGTGGGCACCCGGATGGACGAGAACAAGGTGGTGGAGCTGTCCGATGGCCGGGTGATGCTGAACTCCCGGGATTCGGGCGGTTCGGGCTATCGCAAGGTGGCCATCTCCGAGGATGGCGGCGTCACCTACGGTGAGGTCCGGTTGGAACGCGCCCTGCCGGACCCGGTGAACAATGGCTCCATCATCCGGGCCTTCCCGAATGCCGCCCCGGGCAGCCCGGAGGCCAAGGTGCTGCTGTTCTCCAATGCCGCGAGCAAGACCAGCCGGGCCCATGGAACCGTGCGGGCCAGCTGTGATGACGGCACCACCTGGCCCATCGCGCGGGAGTTCCGGGCGGGTGCGATGGCGTATTCCACGTTGGCCGTGCTGCCCGACGGGCGGATCGGCCTGGCCTATGAACCGGGCCACAATGGCATCATCTTCGCCAAGTTCAACCTGTCCTGGCTGCGTGGGATGTGCACCGGGATCGCGCCCGCGGGGGAGCTGACCATCGAGCGGGGCGGGTCGGCCACCACGTCGCTGCGGCTGACCAACCAGTTGGGGCCGGTGCAGAAGATCCATTCCGTCCAGATCGACGCCCCGGCGGGGTGGCAGACCGCCGTCGCGTCCGTGGGCCAGCTGCAGCCCGGGGCCAGCGTCCAGACCCGGGTGGCCGTGCAGGTGCCGGCCGAGACCAAGGGTGGCACCTACCGGCTGCCCGTCGTGGTGACCGACGCCCAGGGACGCCGGGCCACGGGCACGCTGGTGGTGAAGGTGCCGCGCCTGCCGAGCGAGATCCCCGGCCGGATCGAGGTCAGCGGCGGCACGCTGACCAACCCGCGGGCCAGCTACCGGGTGGGGGACCGGCTGTCCTTCAGCTACACCGTGAAGAATGTGTCGGACCAGACCACCACCGTCTCGCCCACGGGCAACCTGCGCGGGCTGGACCCCGCGGTGGATGCCAAGAACTGCCGCTACCGCAGCCTGGCGGCCGGCGCCCAGTACACCTGCACCAGCGCCTACCACCTGATCACCCAGGCGGACCTGGATGCCGGGTCCTTCACTCCGGCCACGACGTGGAATTCCACCTCCGGGGAGGACCTCACTACCGTCGAGCTGCGCGGCCAGACCGTGACCTTCGGCTGAGCACTCTCACACCGGGTTGGGCTGGTGTGGTCCCCGTGGACCACACCAGCCCACCCGCGTCTGGAGGTGCCTCCCGGGGAATTCGATCAACCACTTCCCGGCTGCGACGCGTCGGATCGGCTCGGCCTACAGCGGTTGCTGGTGTCGAGGTCCGCGCGGCGGTGGCTGCGCTCATGGTTGGGCCGGGTCCGGCGGGTGACCTGGAGGTGGTGGTTCCCGTGGACACCGGCTGTTGTGGCTTCGCGGGGGATCGGGGCATGCTGCACCCGGAGCTGACCGCCTCGGCCACCGTGGCGGAGGCCAAGGAGGTGGCCGCCGTGGTGGCCCAGCGCCAGGCGGACGGCCAACCGGTGGAGGCCTTCGCCAGCGCCAACCGGACCTGTGAGTTGGGTATGTCTCGTGCCACGGGGCGTGAGTATCGGCACGTCCTGGAGCTGTTGGCCGAGCGGCTCACCCCTGAGGAAGAGGCCAGCGAGTGCCCCGGCTGTGGTCGGGCGTCCAATTCTGGGAACTGACCGCCGAAATCCGACTGGTACTGCCACGCCCCGCGGGGAGGGGCGGGCGGCCGGACGACGGGGGGTCACTTCTCGGAATCCGGAGCCGAGGCTGGCCACCGGAGGGATGGCGTGCGTCCCGGAACCGGGCCCGTGGCACTCGCCTTCCGGTGTCCACCGGATCCGAGCCGCGCGGTCCGGCGGGTCCAGATCCGACTCAGGGGGGATGCGCTCTGGCCCGGTCGTGGGAGAGAATCGTCACTCGGGATCGCGACGGTGAAGGGTGTCGCCGGGCCCCGACGAGGTGAATGAGGAGTGCGATGAGCCAGCCCCCGGTGGTGGTGTCGTCCGGTGGCGAGGGTGCCACCGGCTATGCCGCCGTGGCGCACGCCATCGCCGAGGGCATTCATGACCCGGGCTGGCTGGAGGAATACCTGGCGCAGATCGATGCCCGGGAGGACCTGGCCGACTACCGGATGATGGTGGTGCTGGCCCTTCTGCTGGATGGCGGTGATGCCCTGCCCGACGTGCTGCGGGAGGGGATCGAGCACAGCGTCCTGGGTTTCCGGTTCTGGATGGACGAGCGCGGCGACGACTCCATGTGCCACTGGAGCGAGGGCCACCAAGTGGTCTTCTCCGTCTGCGAATACCTGGCCGGGCAGTATTTTGGCGAGCGCACCTTCCCCAATGACGGCCGCACCGGCCGGCAGAAGGCCGAGCGGGCCCGTCGACGCCTGCTGGAGTGGCTGGGCAACCGCTTCCGGCACGGCTTCAGTGAATGGTTGTCCGGCACCTTCCACGCCATCAAGATCTCCGCCCTGACCCTGCTGATCGAGCACTGCCAGGACCAGGAGCTCACCACCCGCGCCACCATGGTGCTGGACCTGCTGATGCTGGACCTGGCGATGCACCGCTTCGACGGGCACTTCGTCGCCTCGTCGGGCCGCTCCGACGCGCTGCCCAAGGCCTACCCGGAAGTGTCCGAGATCGGCCCGGTGGTGGCCAGTGCCTTCTCCCGCAATCGGCCGGACTTCGAGCCCAGCCGCTACACGTCGATCTTCCTGGCCCGGCGCCGCTACCGGATCCCGCAGGTGGTGCGGGAGATCGCCTTCGCACAGGCCGATCACCTGATCACCAGCTCCCACGGCCTGGACGTCAGCGAGGCCAGCTTCGAGGTCTCCCGGCAGGGGCTGCCCGGCGTCACCAGCCGGCGCGACGCCCTGCTGCACCTGTACTGGGGGATGGAGGCCTTCACCACCCCGGAGTCCATCGGAATCACAATGGAGGCCCTGGAGCGGCTGCACCTGGACGCCAACAGCTACCTGGCCCCGCTGGCGCCCTTCCGCAAGGTGCCGTCCCGGCGGGTGCTGTCCGCCCTGGTCCGCTCGCTCAACCCGATCACCCAGGGCACCGCCCTGAACCGGGCCGACGTGCAGACCTACCGCACCCCGCACTACCTGCTGAGCAGCGCCCAGCGTCACCAGCCGGGCAGTTTCGGTGACCAGGAGAACATCTGGGTGGCGGCGCTGCCCGGGCAGATCCAGCTCTTCTCCACCCACCCCGGCTCCACCATGTTGGGCTCCGACGCGCGTCCGGCCACGCCGTCGGGCTGGGTGGGCAATGGGATCCGGCCCGATGTGGCCCAGGTTCGCAATGTGTTGCTGGCGCTGCATGACCTGCGGGCGCGACGCGGCTACCTGGAGGGGCAGCGACACGAGCTGAGCCACCTCTACTTCCCGGCCGCCAAGTTCGACGAGACGACGCTGAGCGAGCGGATCGTCGCTGGCCGGCGGGACGACTCCTACTTCGGCGCGATGGCGCTGAACCGGATCGAGATGCCCAATGAGTCGGAGCTGGTGCAGCGCGGGCTGATCACCGGCTGGGCCGTGATGCTGGCCGACCGCTCCGACTTCGGCTCCCTGGCGCACTTCGTCGACTACCTCAAGAGGTGCCGGCTGGAGCACCTGCGCGACACCCTGGTCTGGTCCACCCCGGACCACGAGCACCGGCTCACCTGGGGTGGCCCCTTCGTCGTCGACGGCCAGGTGCTGGAGACCGACTATGCCCGGTTGCGCAGCGACTGGACGGCGATTGGCCGCAAACCCTCGGTGATCGAGGTGACCGGCCGCACCGGAACCCTGGTGCTGGACTGGAAACTCTGCAGCCGCACCCAGGGCCCCGGCGTCCCCCGCCCCTGAGAGGCTGCCCTCCGGTCCACAACCGCGGACCTCGAAGGCGCGTGGCAACCGCGGTCCCCGAGCTTGTCGCGGGGTCTGGTGAGAGGGCGGCGGCCCTGTTGGGAGGGCCTCGACAGGCTCGGCCGCCGTGGTTGCGTTGTCAGCCGGGTCTGCCTTCACAGGTGGTCCGACACCGCTACGTCGCTCCTCCCGGCGCTGGCGTGGGCATGCTGGCTGGAAGCGGGTGTCCTTGCCCGCGGCCAGCCCTCAGCCCCAGATCAGCGCTTCCGGTACAAACCCTTCGACTGGAAGACCGGCTCGCTGGTGACGTGCACCCCCAGGTTGCGGAAGATCCCCTCGTCGACGCTGCCCAGGATGGTGGTGGTGTGCACATCGCAGCCGCGTAGGCGGGCCAGCTCGGCCAGGGCGCGGCGAGCATTGTCGTCGGAATTGGCGCTGACGCTCAGGGCAATCAGCACCTCGTCGGTGTGCAGCCGGGGGTTCTTGCTGCCCAGGTGCTGCGTCTTCAGGGTCTGGATCGGCTCGATGGTCTCGTTGGCCAGCAGCTTCACCTCGGGGTCGATCCCGGCCAGGGCCTTCAGCGCGTCCAGCAGCATGGCGGAGCAGGCACCCAGCAGCGCGGAGGTCTTGCCGGTGATCACCCGCCCGTCGGGCAGCTCGACGGCGGCTGCGGGGGCCTTGGTCTTCCTGGCCAACTCCAGGGCCGGTTTCACGACGGGCCGGTCGGTGCCCTCGATCTCCAGCTGGCTCATCAGCAGGGCCACCTTGTCCGACTGGTGCGGCTCCAGGCCCTCGCGTCGCTCCTGCACCAGGGCCTTGTACCAGCGTCGGATGACCTCCTGCTTGGACGCCTCCCGGCAGGCCGCGTCGTCGCTGATCGCCTTGCCCGCCATGTTCACCCCCATGTCGGTGGGGGACTTGTAGGGCGAGCTGCCGTAGAGGGTCTCGAAGAGCCGGCTGAGGACGGGGAAGACCTCCACGTCCCGGTTGTAGTTGATCACCTGCTCGCCATAAGCCGCCAGGTGGTAGGGGTCAATCATGTTGACGTCGTCCAAGTCCACCGTCGCCGCCTCGTAGGCGACGTTGACCGGGTGGTCAAGCGGCAGGTTCCAGATCGGGAAGGTCTCGAACTTGGCGTAGCCCGAGCCGATCCCGCGCTGGTGGTCGTGGTAGAGCTGGCTCAGACAGGTGGCCATCTTGCCGCTGCCCGGCCCGGGGGCGGTCACCACGACGAGATCCCGGGAGGTCTCCACGTACTCGTTCTTGCCGTAGCCCGACTCGCTGATCACGTGAGCGACGTCATTGGGGTAACCCTTGATGGGGTAGTGCCGGTAGACCTTCAGCCCCAGCTTCTCCAGCTTGCGCTTGAAGGCCCGGGCCTGACGGTTCTCCTCGGTGACGTGGGAGATCACGACGCTGCTCACCAACAGGCCGTAGCCGCGGAAGGCGTCGGCCAGCCGCAGCACGTCGTCGGCATAGGAGATTCCCAGGTCGGCCCGCACCTTGTGCCGGGCCAGGTCATGGGCGCTCACCACGATCACCACCTCGGCCTCGTCGGCCAGGGTGCGCAGCATCTGGATCTTCAGGTCCGGGCTGAAGCCGGGCAGCACCCGGGAGGCGTGCATGTCGTCGAACAGCTTGCCGCCGAATTCCAGGTAGAGCTTGCCGCCAAACTGCTTGCGACGCTCGTCGATGTGCTGGGACTGGAGTTCCAGATAGCGGTCGCGGTCAAAACCGATGGGGTGCATGTGGATCTCCTAGCGGGGAGTGGGTTCAACCCGGCGAGCATACCCAGCGACGGGTGGCAGCCTCCGTCTTGGCCCCCGGTCTTTGCCCACTGCGGGTGTCGTCGCGGGTGGCTATCGGCGCTCGCGACGTGGCGGTGAGGTCAGACCGGGAGGTTTGTGCCACAAACTGCATCCTGATTTCGGGCTGATGTCATGGAGGCATCGGGCCCGACTGAGAATGCAGTTTGTGGCGCAAACCACTCGGCCCGGGGTGGGAAACTGCGTGGGCGGGGCGTCCGTTCTGGGCATTCCGGTGTTGGCGCCGGTCCAGATTGGCTCAGTGGTGGTGCGGGGCGGGGTGGGCTCGCTCGCCCAGACCTTCGCCGTGCTGGCCGTCGTGGCTGTGGTCAATCCCGGCCTCGTGGTCGAAGTCGTGGGTGAGCTGGTTGATGGTCTCCCAGGTGGGGCCGTCGATGCTCACCGCGGCGGCGGGGAACAGGCCGTTCTCCTCGTGGTCGATGTGGTTGCGCAGCGCCTTCTCGAAGGCGGGGAATTCGGCCAGGTCCCCGTCGATGATCCGCTCCAGCTGCTCGTCCAGGCTGGAGTGCTCGTCGCACAGGGAATCGATGGTAGGCGCGAAGTCGGGGTCCTTGCGCATCTCATGGAAGAGCCCCGCCTCCTCCGCCTTGGTGTGCGGCCACAGCAGGTTGGCCAAGGTGGTGCCGGCGTGGCCCACCCGGTCCAGGTCACCCGTGGCGACGGCCCGTCCGAAGTCCCCCAGCCGGTCGACGACGCTGTAGTGCTCCTCGGAGAAGCGCCCGATGAGGTCGATGGAACGGCAGCCGCAGTATTCGCACATGACCTCAGCATACGCCAATTTACCTGAAATATGCCGTGCTAATTCAGGGGGGGGTTACGGCCGTCCCGGAACCGTTGCGGCCGTGATCGGCGCGAACCGGCGGTACGAGGGTCGGGGCCCGGGGCGGGTCAGCGGAGGGGGCTGCCCTCGTCCACCCCACAGGTCTTCGCCGACGTCATCAACGGTTGTGCCGGCCCTTGATCGCCCGCCAGACCCAGGTGCTGGGCACCTCATGCGCGGTGCACAGGTATTCCACCGACGCGTCGCTGAACAGGGTGTTGTTCAGCTGGACGATCCCGCGGTTGCGGCACAGCAGCCCGATCTCGTCGCCCGGTTGGAGCTCGATGTCACCCTCGGGCAGATAGCTGATCCAGTCGCCGCGCTTGAACATGTAGGCCATCGCCTCGATCGGCTGGGCGCGGTCGTCGGGGTCCCGCAGCAGGTCGTCGAGGGTGACGGTGTGCCCGCGCTCCAGCCAGCGGGTGACCGCGGGGGCCGCGTGGCTGGTGATGGGCACCAGCCGGGGGATCGGACACCACTGGTCCAGCCGATCGGTGATCCGCTCCCGCAGCGCGATGGCGTCCTCATTGGACATCTGCTGGATGTGCTCCACGAAACCCCAGTAGAGCGGGGACTCCAGCCGGGCCAGGGTCTCGAAGGCCACCAGGTCCGTCGCGATGAAGACGCTGTCCGGCTCGAAGGCGCGCAGCAGGCTGGTGGTGTGGATGGACTTCTGCCGCACCGAGAGGTAGATCTCCGGGTTCACCAGCCGGGCATGGGCGGCCATCGACAGGTTGGTGGTGTCGCTCTCCACGCCAGCCACGAAGCCGACGATGTCGGTGAAGTCCGGCATCCCGTCCTCCGGGGAGACCTCCAACACCTCCAGGCCGGCATTGCGCAGGTCCAGCGCCACCTCGTGCCCGAAGCGGCCGTCGGCGCTGACCATCCACCGGCCGCTGGCCAGCTGGTCATGCATGGGCGGCATCTCGGTGCCCGGCTCGCTCATCAGCCAGGAGCTGATCTGGTGGGTGGCCGGCCGGTTCAGCTGCATCACCAGGTAGGCGCCGTAGCGGTCATAGGGATTGATCACGGCCTGCGGGGTGAAGTCAAGCATCCGCGGGACATTGGCCCGCTCGGAGCACCGGGTTATCACCGGCACCTCCGGGCGCAGCAGGTCGGCCGCCATCACCACGGCCAGGTTCATCTCATCCTTGTCGGTCATCGCGATGATGCCCTCGCACATCGGATGCGCCAACCCCGCCAGGCCCAGCTGCGACGGGTTGCGCGGGTCACCCTGGATGGCGGGCACGTCGCTGGCCAGCTGGTCCGTGGTCAACACGTCGATCCGGTCCGGATCCTCGTCGATCACCACCAGGCGTCGGCCGGAATGGTCCAACGCATTGGCCAGGGTGCGGCCGGCCTGGCCATAGCCCACCAGCAGCAGGAAGGGCTCGTGGATGCCCTTCACCTTGCGTCGGAAGCGCTGCATGTTCACGGCATTGCGGAAGGCCGGTTCCTGCAGCAGCGCGAACAGGGAACCGAAGACATAGGCCCAGGCCACCACGCTGGCGTAGATGCTCAGCGTTACCCACATCCGCTGGGAGGTGGTGAAGGTGTAGTTCAGCTCGCCATAGCCGATGGTCATGGCGGTGTAGCTGATGAAGTAGAAGGCGTCGAACAGGCTCATCCGCCACTGGTTGCCGTCATCGTCGATCCCGGGGATCAGGGCCAGGCCCAGCGTGCTGATGCTGAAGATGGTGATCAGCACGATCAGCGGGAAACGCATCCGCCGCAGCACCAGGAAGATCGCCTCGGTGGACGGGACGTCGGTGGGGACGTCAACCTCCACCCGTCGCAGACGACGGGTGGACTGCCACGGGCGACGGGTGATCACGGGCGGAAGCAGCGGGGAGGGCACCGGGGTGCCTAGCGGCGACGGTAGGCGGCGGTCTCGATCACCAGCAGCACCAGGGAGACGATGTTGGCCAGCAGCGCACCGCCGGACAGCGAGACCACCGAGGAGATGGCGTTCACGTCCAGGCCGTGGGCGGAGACCTGCGAGGCCCAGATGTAGACCCCGGTGGCGGCCACCAGCTGGATCACCGCCACCAGGGAGGTGGCCAGGTGCACCGCGCCGATCTGCGTCCGGTCACCGAACTTCAGCACCGTGGCAATCAGGTTCACCACCACGGCGGCATACAGCTCGTAGACATTGTGCAGTTGCGGATTGCCCATGTCGCCGACGAAGAAGCCGAAGTTCAGCGTCGCGGACAACAGGACGAAGAATCCGAAGACCACTTTCTCCATGTTCACCCCGCCACGGTAGCCCCCGGCGGCAACAGTTATCGAGCGAAAGCCTTAATCGGCACGTGAGGCTGCCACGGCCCACTGCCGCACCCGCGGGATCCCGGGGCGCGTCGTCCGCCACGACTGCGCAGCCGTTGGGTGTCCGGGCAGCTGCTGGAGCAGCTGCACCGGGACGTAACTGCTGCGCAGTGGTGTTGGTGGGGTCTGGCGAGGGTTTGTGAAGGTCAGCGACGGGTGAAGGTCAGCGTCATCTCCTTGCCGGTGAGCACCAGCTCCCGGTCAGAGCGCGACGCGGAGACCGGTTGGGAGTTCGCGGTGATCAGGCCGAATCCACGCAGGGCATGCGCTGCAGGAACCGACAGTTCTGCGGTGGCACCCACGGTCCCCACCCGGCACTGCGTGAAGCTGACCTGGTTGCCGGTGACCGAATGCTTGCAGTCGAACGGATTGAGTGGATCGCTGCCGTCAACCAGGCCGTTGTCGTGGATCGTGAGGAGGTTCTCCACGGAAGAGACGTCGTGGGTGCCGTTGGCATCCACAACGGTGGTCAGCTTCCAGCTGCCCGTGACCGGAACGTGCGGAGCTGCACCCGTGGTGGGATGACCGAAGGTCAACGTGGTGTCGGCCACGCGCCAAGTCATCGTGTCTGCGGCATGGGTCACCGAGACCCGGCCTCGGGTGGCGGCCCGGGAGGCGGCAGCGGTGGCGGCGTCCCAGCCTGGCGGCTTCGAGGGTACGTAACCCTGGTCGAAGGAACAGTCCTTGGGGGTGAGCCCTCCGCCAGACTGGGTGTACCGGCACCAGATCCGGAACCCGCCCAGCCGATCCGCAGCCCGGTTCGGGGCTTCCAGGGTGAGGTACTGCTCATCGAGCCGGGCTACCACGCCGCTCTGGGACACGTCGTGGTTTCCCTGCTGGTCGGCGACGGTGAGCAGTCGCCAGCTGCCCTGGATCGGAGGCAGCGGATGGGTGCTGGTCTTCTCCCGCGGGGTGAAGGTGAGGGTGGTGTCCGCGAAGTGCAGGGTCAGGCTTGCGCTGTTGATCTGGGCCCGGGAGCTGCTGCTGGCACCGAGTGTCACCATGGCACCGTTGGCCGCTTCCCATCCGGCCGGTGGCGTGCCAGCAATGGACGGCGTGGCGATGCTGCAGGTGCCGTGTTCGAGGGTGGCGTCGTTGAGTGAATAGGGACAGTTGACCCGGGTTCCGAGCGGGTCCACCAGCTCGAACTCCTTGCCGGTGAAGCTGGCGCTGACCCCGGTCTTCTCCGCCCGCGCGGTCTTCCCCTGGACGGTCACGGACTGCAGCAACCAAGGTGTGTCTATCAGGGTGACCCCGGGCGCGGGGGTGCCCAGGGGGTTCGGCCCGGTGCGTGGCCACCGGTCCCGCATCGTCCACCCGGTGACCCCCGTCAAGACCAGGATCACGGCCGCCAGGGCGAGCCAGCGGGGCCAGCGCGGCCGTGAAGCCGTGATGACCTGGGCGCCGTCAAGGGATTCTTCATCGTGCTGGCGGAGGGCGTGAAGCGCGGTGAGGAGTTCGTCGTCAGGCATTGGTGTCCTCCTTCACAAGGCTGGAGCGCAGCGTCGTCAGCCCGCGGGTGCACAGCGAGCGGACCGCCGCGGGGGTGCACTGCAGCACGGCGGCGGCATCGGCCGTCGAATAGTCGTGGACGTGGCACAGCACCAGCGCCTCGCGCTGCCGGGTGGGCAGGGCGGCCAGCGCCTGGGTGAGCCAGAGCCGGTCCAGCACCGCACCGTCTCCGGCCGGCGCGGGTGGTGCGGGCGGGGTCTCGGTGGCGCGCTCCCGGTTCCAGAAGCGTTGGCCATTGCGGTGCTGTCGCCGGATCACGATGGTGTGCAGGTAGGCCACCGGATCCTCAATGGTGCTGCCCTCCCAGCGTTTCCAGAGCTCGGCGAGCGCGTCCTGGGCCAGGTCCTGGCCCGCGGGCCGGTTGCCAGCCACCAGGATGGCGAAGTTCACCAGATCCGCGGAGTGGTCATGGCAGAGCTGCTCGAACTCGGTCCGTGTGCCCATCACCCCTCCTCCCGTGGTCCCTTCACACATCATGAGGCGCCGGAGGGCCCCATGTGAGCGGTCCGGGCCGCACCACTTTGCGGGGGCGGCTCAGCGGTTTTTCGAGAATTGACCTCCAGAATCACGCCCGGCGACGTCGTTGAGCGGGCCGGGCTGTGGATGGACCAAAATCTGGAGGTCAATTCTCGGAAGTGGCGGCCGATGCCCCTCGACGGGCTCGGGGATCGTGGTCACCAAGGGCTGAGTGAGGCGGTTCAGGGTCCCTCGATGGGCTCGGGGATTGTGATCGCGAATGTTGACGTGCCCGGGCGCGGGGACCCTTGGCGACCGCGGGCCTACAGGCCCGGCGGCTCGGTGTGGGGTGTCGGGTCGGGGTGATCCTGACGCCGTCGCAGCGCCCGGTTGCCGACCCCCAGTGACAGCAGTACGCCCACGACGGTGATCGCGGCACCCAGGATGCCCAGCGGGGTGGGTAGTTCCCCGTCGTAGAGCCAAGCGGCACCGGCCCCGATCACCGGGACGAACATGGACCAGGGTGCCACCGTCGCGGCGGAATGCCTGCTCAACAAGAGGTTCCAGATGCCATAGCCCAACATGGACGCGGCATAGGCGATGAAGGCGAGCCCGCCGAAGGAGCGCAGGCTGATGTGCTGGACGGCATTCCAGGCGCTGGCGGGGCCACCCTCCAGCCAGAAGGACGCCAGCAGCAGCGGGATGGGCGGCACCAGCGCGGACCAGACCACCAGCGAGAAGCCGCTGCGCGGCGGGAAACGTCGAGTGATCACATTGCCGCAGGCCCAACTGGCGGCCGCGGCGACGCACAGCAGGAAGGGAAGGGCCGGCGCCGCCGACACATACTGCGCCCCCACGACTGCCATGCCCAGCAAACCGATCAGGATGCCCGCCACCTGCATCCAGTTCGGCCTCTCCCTGAGCACCATCGCCGCGATGACGACGGTGAACAGGGTCTGCACCTGCAACACCAGCGACGCCAGCCCGGCCGGCATCCCCAGCATCATGCCGGTGTAGAGCAGCCCGAACTGCAGCGCGCCCATCGTCAGCCCGGAGAACAGCACCGGCCAGAAACCCGTCCGTGGCCGTGGCACCAGAAAGACCGCCGGCAGCGCCACCAGGGTGAAACGCAGGGCCGCCATCAACAGCGGAGGCAGGCTCTCCATCGCGATCTTGGCGCCGACGAAATTCACGCCCCACACCAGGATGACCAGCAGCGCCAAGCCAACATCGCGTCGTGGCATCGGGTCCTCTCCTTCAACGGCCTTCAGCGCGTTCACGCAATGGGGCAGGCGTCCAGTTCTGGGAAATGACCGCCGGTTCTCCCGGGCTGCGCGGGGCTGGGCGGGTGGTGGTCGGCAGTCCCAAATCCAGAGGTCGCTTTCCGGAAACGGACACTACCTGCTGAGCGTGCTCGGTATGTGGTGTCCCTCGTGTCCACGGCTGGCATCAGTGGGGTGGTGAGCAGCGCCGGACTTCCTTTCCGCGGGCGTCCAGCATCCGCAGCGTCAGGGCCATCGGCTCCGAGGATTTGGAGATGGTGACCGGCGCTGAGAGCCGACGGCTGGTGTTGGCCACCACAATCCCGTCCGTGGCGGGCAGACTCCACCGCAGCCCCAACCCGGGCGCCGAGATCTCCACCGTCGCCACCCGGGAATCCACCTTCTCCTTGGTGGAATCCAGCACGGGCGCGACCGCCTGCAGGGACAGTTCCCTGATCTGCACGCTGCGGCCGGTCTCCACCACATCGGTCGGGTTGGGCATCAGCTCCGGGCAGTCACCGGGCTCGGCCAGACTGATCCGCTGCAGGTCCAGCATCGGGGTGGGTGCTTTCTCGACCAGCTGGCAGCTGGCCACCCAACCGGAATCGCTGACGAAGGCCACCAGGGCGCTGGCCGGCCGCCGCTCGGTGGCGGGCTGACGCGCGGTGGTGACCAGGTGCCAGTCGTGGTCGGTGAGGTCGAAGCCGGTCTGCTGGCTGCACAGGGCGGTGACATCCATGGTGGTGTCGGTGACCTCGCGGCGGGTGACGTCGGCCATGGACGGCTTGACCTGGTAGCCCAGGAAGCACTGGCGCGCCCGCGGGTCCATCTCCCCGGTCTCGGTGTTCATCGGGCTGGCGCCCGCGGGGTAGTAGACGACCAGCCCGCCGGGGAACAGCTGGGAGGATGCCTCGTCGATCTTCTCGCCGGGGCTACGGGGGCAGCGGCGGGCCAACTCCTCCTCGGAAAACCTCAGCGTGTAGGGGTCGGAGCCATCCCAGCGGTATTCCGGTGGGACGCTGGGGGTGGGCGTTGGGGCGACGGGGGCCGGGCCCAGCCGCGGGCGATACCAGGCCAGGAATCCCACCAGCAGGGCCAGCACCAGACCGGCGGCCAGCCACCAGCGCAACCGGCGACGCTCCGTGCTTGCCAGCCCCGCCAGCACCGTCTCCGCGGTGACCGTGGTGGGGTCGTGGTCATCCCGGCTGGCCTTGGCCAGGGTCTCGTCCAGGTGGATCCGCATCAGCCGTCGAACTCCTCGTGGGTGGTCTCGGCTGGGCGACGGTAACGGGCGGAGCCGGCCGGGTCATCGGTCACCAGCTGGTCTCCCATGTCGGTCAGGGTCTCGCGCAACCCGTCGATCCCGGACGTGAGGAGGCCCGCGACCTCTTCCGGAGGCACCTCCAGCGCCTCGGCAATCCGGTCCGGGGCAAGGTGGCAGAAGCGCCTCAGCACCACGGCGGCGCGCTGGGTGAAGGGCAGGGTGGCCAGCGCCGACATCAGGTGCAGCCCCGGATCCGCCGCGTGCCTGCCGGGCCGGACCTCGTCCACCAAGTGCGCGCTGCCCTCCTTGGTGGCCAGGTGGTGCAACAGGTGACGACGGGCGGTGCGGGTGAGCTGGGGGAGGTCCTCCAGATCGGCGCGCTCCCGGACCAGCCGGGTGGCCGCTGTGCTCAGGGCGTCGTCCGCGGCGGTCCAGGAGCCGGTCATCAGGAAGGCGACGCGGCGCAACTCCGGACCTTCACGGTCCAGGAAGTCCTGCAGGGCAACGGCCCTGGCGCTGTGCTTCGGCATCGTCGCCCCTCGTTCTTCGCTGTGCTCACAGTAGTCACCCCGGGTTGTCGCCGGCCAGCGGGCGGCGGAAATTCCGGATCGAGCGTCCATTCCTGGAAATGGACCTCCAGAATTCCGGGGCTGGGTGATGCTGAGCGGTGAGCTGGTTGCGGGCGGGAAACCAGAGGTCGATTTCCAGAATTGGACAATCGGGCCAGTCCTGCCACCGAAGGGTTGGGCCAGCGGCTGGGGGGCGGAAGAGGACGTGAACCTCACCGGGGCCCGAGAACGGTTACTCCGGGTTCGCGAGCAGTGCTTCGACATCCCGACGAGGCTCGGCCGCGTGCACCGGGATCACCTGCCAGAAGATCGCGCGGGTGAGGCTGCTCAGAGGTTGCGGCGCCAGAGCTGGGCGGACTGCTCGTCGGAGAGAAAGTCCAACAGGACGACGCCATTGCGTTCCGGTTCCCCGCCCTGGCCACGGACGGGCAGCTCGTCGAAGTGCGTGGTCAGGGCGGGTTCCAGCCGACGGGCGGCGTCGGCGGGGGTGAGCCGCAGGCCATTGGAGGAGGCGTGCACGCTCCACATCCGGCCGTCGCCGCGGGCGGCCCGGGCGCGGCGCAGATGATCGGTGACGCCGGGCCACTTGCGCTCATCCCAGACCCGACGGGTGTCGATCCGCCAGTCGTCGCACACCTGCCAGGCGCGGTGGTCCAGCCCCGCGAAGCCGGCGCTGCGGGTGACCACCACCACCTGGCCGCGGGCCTGGGCCAGGGTCGGGACCCGTCGCGAATCCCGCAGCAGGCCCCGGAAGCGGCTGCGGATCCGGGCCCAGGTGCGGGCCAGCTCCGCCGCGTCGCTGCGGGAATACTCCTGGGTGAGACAGAGCAGCACGCTCTCGGTGGGGTGGGCCTGCAGGAAGTCCTGGCAGGCCTCCAGCACCTCGTCCAGCGTCAGCCGCTGGAAGAACTGGTTGTGGTGGATCCGGAAGCTCCCGCGGTGATGCCGCACCCGGATGTCCAGGTAGCGCGCCCCGGCGTCGAGCTGCGCGCGCACGGGGCGGGACTGGCAGGCCACCCAGCGGCCACCGCGGGTGGCGCCGGAATTGTGGGTACCCGGGATGGTGAGCGCATCCAGCCGCAACGACGGGTCGAGCGCGCCCATCCAGTCCTGCGGTTGCACCGGCGCGGGCTTGAGCTGGCTACCCGGGATGGCGCGGCGCGGTGCCAGGTAGGGGGTGGCGGAGGGAAATGGTGCAAGGGCGCTGTCGTTGAGTCCTCGCAGCAAGCTCATGGACCAACGATCCACCGTCGGGATGGCGGGAGCGGGGCGTCTGGATGACGGCTGGTTGAACGTCCGGTGCGGGTGTGGCTCAGGTGGGGGCGAGCATCGAGCGCAGCACCAGGCTGAGCTGGTTGGCGGCCTCCGGGGAATCGGGCTGCTCACCGCGGATCAGCTGGTCCAGCGCGGTCTGGTCGTAGACCGCGTGCAGCAGGGAGATCGCCTGCTCCACCGGCACCGTGAGGCTCAGCCCGGCGGAGCGCAGCCCGTCGCCCATCAGGCCGGCGAACAACGGCGTCACCCCGGCCTCGAAGGAGTTGAAGGCCGTGCGCAGTGCCGGCTCCCGCGCGGCGTAGAGCCGTAGTTCGCTCATCACCAGCACCGTGTTGGCGTCCTCGCCCGCCGTCGCGATGAACAGCTGCAGGGTCTGGGAGAGCCGCTCCGGCAGGGCCAGGGAGTGGTCCATCCGGTCGATTGCCGTTCGCGCGGCGGTCAGGTGCCGGTCACACAGGACCTCGAGGATGGCGATGCACAGATCGTCCTTGGAATCGAAGTTGGAGTAGAAGGCACCGCGGGTGAAGCCGGCGGCCTCACAGATCTCCTCGACGCTGGCCCCCAGCACGCCCTTGTGGGCGATCACCGGGATGGCGGCCGTGACCAACCGATCGCGGGTGGCTGCGCGGCGGGGGGAGTTGGGGGTGCTCACGGGCGTCCTCTCCGGGTGGGGCGACGGTTGGAAGCATACGCCGGGCTGAGTACACTCCTGTATCGGATACACAACTGTATCCAACACCTGTCAGCACCCCTCCCACAGCCGCTCTGGAGCCTCATGTCTTCCTTCCTGTACCGCCTGGGCCGCGCCTGCTACCGGCACGGCCGTCGCGTGCTGGCCCTGTGGCTGGCGGTGCTGATTGCGCTGGGCGGCCTGACCGCGACCCTCGGCGGCAAGTACAGCGACAACTTCTCCATCCCCGGCGCCCCCTCCCAGATGGCGCTGGACAAGCTGCACCTCACCTTCCCGGAGGCGGCCGCGATGTCGGCCAATGCGCTGGTGATCCTGCCGGAGGGGACCCCCAGCAAGGACACGGCCGCCAGGAGTGGGGTCGAGCGGGTGGTCAAGGGCCTGGCCACGGACCCCATGGTGAGCCGGGCCACCAGCCCCTATGACCCGATGACCAGCGGGCTGCTCAGCGACGACGGGCGCGCCGCCATGATCCAGCTGCAACTGGACAAGACCATGGCCACCATCACCGACGGGGACCGGGCGCGGCTGGTGGACGTCGCCAACCGGCTGGAGGCCGAGCTGCCGCCCGGCTCCGAGATCACCATGGGTGGTCAGGCCTATGCCATCGAGGTGCCGACGATGACCGCCACCGAGGGGTTGGGCCTGATCGTGGCGCTGGTGGTGTTGTTCGTCACCCTGGGCTCGATGATCGCCGCCGGCCTGCCGCTGCTGACCGCCGTGGTGGGCGTCGCCCTGTCCATGTGCCTGATCATGCTGGCCGCCGGACTGGCCGACGTGAACTCCACCACCCCGATGCTGGCGGTGATGCTGGGCCTGGCCGTCGGGATCGACTACGCGCTGTTCATCCTGTCCCGGCATCGGGAGCAGCTGCGGGGCACCCCGGGGCACCCCGGGCTGGACCCGGAGGAGTCCACCGCCCAGGCCGTTGCCACCGCTGGCTCCGCGGTGGTCTTCGCCGGCCTCACGGTGTGCATCGCCCTGATCGGGTTGGCGCTGGCCAACATCCCCTTCCTCACCGTGATGGGGGCCTTCGCCGCCGTCGCCGTGGCGCTGGCCGTGGTGATTGCCCTGACCGCGCTGCCCGCGCTGATGGGCCTGCTGGGGGAGCGGATGCGGCCCCGGGCCACGGCTCGCGCGAAGGCCGCCCAAGCCGTCGTCGAGGATTCCGACGGGCAGCCGGCGCGGCCCGCAGCACCCCGCCGTCGGTCTCCCTATGACTGGTGGGTGGGGGTGGTGACCCGCTTCCCGGTGGTCACGCTGCTGGTGGTGGTCGTCGGCCTGACCGCCCTGTCCGTGCCCGCCGCCAGCCTGCGGATGAGCCTGCCCAATGCCGGGCAGCAGACCGCCGGCACCCCGGCGCGCGTCGAATATGACCTGGTGGCCAAGCACTTCGGCCCCGGCTTCAATGGCCCGCTGATCGTGACCGCGGACATCCTGGCCAGCGACGATCCGATGGGGATCATGAACCGGCTGAAGGCCGACATCGAGGCAACCGAGGGCGTGCAGCAGGTGCTGATTGCCACTCCCAACCGCAATGCCGACACCGGATTCGTCCAGGTGGTGCCCACCACCGCCCCCGACGACCCGGCCACCGGCACGCTGGTGCAGCGCCTGGTGGACAAGCACGACGAGTGGTTGACCACCCCCGGCACCGAGACGGCGGTCACGGGCCAGACCGCCATCCAGATCGACATCTCGCAGCGGCTGGCCAATGCCCTGATCCCCTTCGGCATCTTCGTCGTGGGCCTGAGTTTCGTGCTGCTGATGATGGTCTTCCGCTCCTTCTGGGTGCCGGTGAAGGCCACCGTCGGCTACCTGTTGAGCGTCGGCGCGGCCTTCGGGGCCACCCAGCTGGTCTTCAACCGGGGGATCGGCGCGCAGGTCATCAACCTGGAGAAGCCCACCCCCATCATCAGCTTCATGCCGATTGTGATCATGGGCATCCTGTTTGGCCTGGCGATGGACTACGAGGTCTTCCTGGTGAGCCGAATGCGCGAGGACTATGTGCATGCCCGGCGACGCAATCCCGACGCCGACCGGACCGAGCTGGCGCGCCAGGCCATCCTGAGCGGCTTCAAGGGCTCCGCGCCGGTGGTGACCGCCGCCGCCGTGATCATGTTCGCGGTCTTCGCCTTCTTCGTCCCGGAGGGGATGGGGCCAATCAAGCAGATCGCATTCGGCCTGGCCCTGGGCGTGGCCGCCGACGCCTTCCTGGTCCGGATGACCCTGGTGCCCGCGGTGCTGCAGCTGCTGGGGGACAGGGCCTGGTGGCTGCCCGGCTGGCTGGACCGGCTGCTGCCGGTGCTCGACGTCGAGGGTGAGGGCCTGCATCGGGAACTGGAGCTGGACAGCTGGCCCACCCCCGTGCACACCGAGGCGCTGCACGCCGACTCGTTGAGCGCCGACGGCTTGTTCGGCGCCACCAGCCTGCACCTGGAACCGGGCCAGGTTGCCGTGGTGCAGGGCGACTCCTACCCCCGTCGGGCGCTGCTGCTGGCCCTGTCCGGCCGGCTGGCGGTCACCGACGGCAAGGCACGCGTGGGTGGCCAGCTGCTGCCCGGCCGGGCCGCCGACGTCCGTCGGGTCACCGCGCAGCTGGAGGCCACCAGCGCGTCGGGGCTGGCCCATGACCTGGCCGCCGCCCTGCGCCGCAACCCGCGGGTGGTGCTGGTCGACGGGGCCGACTCCCTGGCCGGGCCGGACCTGGCCGCGCTGGAGCGGGCCGTCGAGGACGCCCGTCGGGCCGCGGAGCAGGTGGTGGCCGCCAATGGGGACATTGCGGGGGCGCCGGCCTTCGTGCTGGGGGTGCATGACCGGGGGGCCATCGCCCGCTGGCGCCCCGAGCGCACCATCAACCTGGTGGCCCGGGAGGCGGTGGCACGGACCACCCGGAGCTCCTCATCGCCCGTCCCGTCGACGTCGGACTCGACTCCCCAGGACTCAACCCCGCCGGGTGCCACCAGCCCGTCGTCCCCCGTCCCCGCCCCGGGTGGTTCCGCCGCCCACCAGCTCACCGAGAGCCTGTGAGGTCTGCCATGTTGCTGCCATCCTTCCGCCCCGAACTGGTCAACAGTCACCGCCCGCTGGGCCGCCGGAGTCTGCTGGCCCTGGTGCTGGTGCCCTTGCTGCTGGCCGGCGTGCTGCTGGGCGCCGCCTGGGGCCGGGACCACCGGCTGGACAAGATCACCGCCGCCGTGGTCAACGCGGACAAGGCCGTGACCATCAACGGCCAGCAGGTGCCGATGGGCCGCCAGCTGTCCGCCGAGATCGTCGCCAAGCAGAGCCGCAACATCACCTGGGTGCTGAGCGACCCGGCCGATGCCGCGGCCGGCCTGGCCGACGGCCGCTATGCCGCCGTGGTCACCATCCCGGAGAACTTCTCCGCCGCCGCCACCAGCGTGAAGGCGGCCGAGGGCGCGCAGCAGGCCACCATCGACGTGCAGACCTCCCCGGCGGCCCCGGTGAAGGACTCCGAGATCGCGCGGCAGGTGGCGGACCTGGCCGCGCAGAGCACCAATGCCATGCTCACCGGCAACTACCTCAAGAACATCTACGTCGGCTTCAACACCATGGGCAAGCAGCTCACCACCATCGGCAATGGCGCCACCCAGCTGGCCGACGGTGCCGAGCAGCTGGACGACGGTGCCGCGCAGGCCGCCAAGGGCACCGGAGAGTTGGGCAAGGGCATGGCCCAGCTGACCGACGCGGGGACGCAACTGGCCACGGGTGGCCAGCAGGTGATCACCGGCGGCAATCAGCTGGCCCAGGGCGGCACGCAGCTGTCCACCGGCGGGAAGACCCTGGCCAGCGGTGCCACGCAGCTGTCGGCCGGCGGAAAACGGCTCACCGAGGGTGGTGGTCAGCTGGTGGCCGGCGGCAAGAAGCTGACCGGCGCAGGTGCGGGGCTGGATTCCGGCGCCAGCCAGCTGAGCAGCGGGATTTCCCAGTACACCAAGGGAACCGGGCAGGTGGTCGACGGGATTGGCCAGCTGGCCGGCGGGATCAACCGGCTGGAGGCCGGGCTGGCCCAGGGCACGGGCGCTGGGAACGCGCAGTTCGCCCAGCTGGGCCAGTTGAAGACCGGCGCCCAGCAGGTGGCCGGAGGCGCGGCCGGGCTGTCGTCGGGTCTGACCCGCTACCAGGACCAGCTGGTGGCCTGGCGCGACGGCAAGGCGCCGATCCCGCAGCAGGTCAGCGACGCCTACACCAAGCAGTTCGGTGCCCAGTGCTCCGCGCAGATCGCCGACGGGATGCGCACCGCCCTCTCCCCTCAGAACCTGGCCAAGTACCAGGCCACGCTGCAGCAGCAGCTGGCCACCAGCCTGGACCAGTTGCCGCCGGAACTGGCGCTGACCGCTGAGCAGAAGAAGACCATCCTGGCCAAGGCCCAGCTGCCGCAGAACCAGCAGCTGACCCAGTTGGTGGCCGACTCGGCCCTGGCCGACAAGGTGGCGGCCGCGGCCTGCCCCCAGGTGGCCAAGGCCGCCCGGCCGGCCTTCGAGGGCGGCTTCCAGGCCGGGGCCGGAACGGCCGCGGCCGCGTTGGAGGTGAAGGATCCCAAGACCGGGCAGAGCCTGAAGTCCGGGGCCGCCGCGCTGGCCGACGGGGCCGGGCAGCTCTCGTCGGGTGTGACCAGGCTGGTGGACCAGCTACCCAAGCAGATCGCCGGCCAGCTGGCCCAGCTGACGGCCGGGGTGAAGCAGCTCAGCGACGGCGCCGACACCCTGGCCAGCAAGTCCGCCCAGCTCAAGACCGGCGGCACCAAGCTGGCCACCGGCGCGGCCCAGCTGTCCACCGGCGTGGACCAGTACACCGATGGCGTCGCGGACTACACCCAGGGTGTCGGTGGCTTCGCGCAGGGGGTGGACAGGTACGCGGCCGGCGCCAACACCCTGGCCGCGGGCGTCGGCAAGTACACCACCGGGGTGGGCGCCTACCTGGATGGCGTCGGGAAGTACACCGATGGCGTCGCCACCTATGCCGACGGGGTCACCAGGTACACCGTCGGGGTCAAGCAGGCCAACGACGGGGTGCAGCAGCTGGCCACCGGCATCACCAAGCTCAGCGGCGGCGCCGACAAGCTGGCCACCGGCACCCGCACCTTCGCGGACAAGGTCTCGGACGGCGCCCAGCAGGTGCCCAGCTATTCCGCGGCGGAGCGGGAGAAGCTGTCCACGGTGGTGGCCACCCCGGTCACCGGCGGCGCGGACTCCATCGCCACCCCGCTGAAGCAGATCACCACCCTGGTGCTCACCCTGGGCACCTGGCTGGGGGCGCTGGCCACCTGGCTACTGGTGCGGCCCGTGGCCTCCCGCACCCTGACCTCGTCGCGTCCCAGCTGGCAGCTGGCCGCCGCCACCATGGTCCCGGGCGCCACGGTGGCCGCGGGTCAGGCAGTGCTGCTGGGCATCCTAGGCTCGACGGCGATGCACCTAGGCTTCGGCCGGGGCGTGGAGCTGACCGCCTTCCTGGTCCTGGCCGCGCTTGCCTTCACGGCCGTCAACCATGCCCTGGCGGCCTGGTTCGGCGGGTTGGGCCGGACGCTGGCCGCGGTGCTGGCGGCGGTGACCGCGGCCGTCGGTCTGGTTTCGGCTGTGCCGTCCGGCTTCGCCGCGGTGCACGGCGCCTCTCCGCTGGCGCCCGCGCTGACCGGGCTGCGGCGGATCGTCACCGGCGCCCCGATGGGGGTCGGCCCGGTGGGTCTGCTGCTGACCTTCTGGTTGCTGGCCGCCGTGGCCGGGCTGCTGGCGGTCACCCGTCGGCGCACCCTGAGCCCCGCCGGTTACCGTCGGGCCGCGGGTCAGACCCGGGACTGAGGACTGAAGAGGCTGGACGGTTGTCCTGTGGAACTTTGGGTGGTGACTTCGCTACCCAAAGTTCCACAGGACAGGCGACCCACTCACGGTCTCTGCCGTGGGCGGCCCGCCCAGCCGTTCACTATCGCTGGGTGGGCTCCGGCAGGACCCGCCAGATCAGCCCCGGGTAGTTGGGCAGCTGGAAATCGCCCGGCTGGGCCGGCAGCATCCGGCACAACTCGTCGAGCATCTCCCGGGTGGCGTCCACCACAATCAGCGCCTGGTCGACGTGGATGTTCGGCCGCTGGTTGGGCTGGAAGCCCAGCAGACGGCGCCCATTCCCGTCGCCATACTCCAGCGCGAAGCGACGCCCGAAGGGCAGCCGCGCCGGTAGCAGCGTGTGCAGCGCCCGGACCCCGGCGACGTCCAGGCTGACCATGGTCTGGCCCTCCCCGACTGGCTGCCAGTTCAGGAGGTTGGCGAAGATGGTGCCGGTGTTGGAGCCGTCGCGCTGCAGCCCCTCGTCGCGGGCGGCGCGGACCTGCGGATCGGTCAGCAGCGATTCCCGCTGCAGCCGGGTGACCGCAAGCGGGATCCGGCTGGTCAACAGCTCTAGGAATCTGCTGCCGCTCCAGTTGGCCATGGTGTCGATCTCGTCCTCGGTCAGCCCGACGGCCTGGATGAACGTCACCGAACCGGCGGGGCTGCGGGTCTCGGCCAGCTGCGGGTCGGCCAGGAAGCCGAGCCCGGTCAGCGTCGTGGGCGCGGCCGAGGTGACCGGCCGGGCCAGCCGCATGTGGTCGCCGGCCAGGAAGTCATTTCCGGACCCGAGCACGTAGCGCGCCAGGAACTGCAGCTCCACCACGGGCCACATCGGCGGGCCGGCCTGCGGGTCGGCGGCCGAGGGGTCGGCCAACCGGTAGGTGAGCTCATAGCCCCGGCCGGACTTCGCCTCCGGGTCGTCGGTGCGGTTGGAGAGGTGGATGTCGCTCAGGCCGTAGCCGACGTAGTGCCAGTGCGGCTCGCCCTCGGTGACCCGGTAGGCCTCCACCAGGCTGAGCGGATCATTGCCGCCCGTGAAGTGCGGGATGTGGACGCGGAACTGGTGGGGGCGCTGCTCGCCGTGGACCCGGCGGCAGGCCTCGGTGATCACGTCCCAGCCGGCCGTCTCGTCGTCGCGACCGGCGGTGGGCTGTGCCGTGGCCTCGGCGCCGGCGCCGGCGGCGCCCGCGCTGGCCGCGGCGGCCAGGACCGGGTCGATGCCGTGCGGCAGGGCGACGGGCGCTTCCGCCGGGGCCGGTTTCCCCTCGGGGTTCGGCTGTTGTTCCGGGGCGGGCTGCGCCCCCTGGGCGGGGAGGGGCGCCGGGTCGGGCTGGCCCTCAGTGTCGGGCTGGGTCTGCGGGGCTGGCTGCTGTTCCGGATCGGGCTGCGCCCCTTGGGCTGGGAGGGGCACCGGGTCGGGCTGGCCCTCAGTGTCGGGCTGGGTCTGCGGGTCAGGCTGCGGCGCGGTGCCGGGCTGGGTGCGCGGGTCAGGCTGGGCAGGTGTCTGGACTGCGGCCGCCGAGGCCGCCCCGACACCGGCGGCCGCGGCCAGCGCCTCGTCGTGGTTCTCAGCGGTCTCCCGGGGCAGCTGCTCGGAGGCGGGGGCGGGGTGCGGCTCCGCCTCGGGCTGGGGCGGCGTCTGCGGCCGAGCCGCCGCGGCGCTGGCGCCCAATGATGCGGCCGCCCCCAGCATCGGGTCGGTGTGTTCCGGGGTCGAAGCAGGTCTTTCCGGAGCTTCGGTGGCCGGTTGAGCGGCCGCCGGCGAGGATGTGCCCAGAGCGTCGGCCGCCGCGGCCCCCTGATCCGGCTGGTCGGTGGCCGGCTGCTCCTGCGGACGAGCCCACGGGTTGGGCGGGGGCGCGGCCGTCGCTCCTCCTCGGGCCGACGGCTGGGGTGCGGATGGCTGGGGTGCGGACGGTTGGGATGCCGGGGGCTGTGGTGGCGTCCAGGGCTGGCGTGCCGATGGCTGCGATCCCGGTGCGGGGGAAGCGGACGGCATGCTGCCGGGCTGTCCCCAACCCGCCGCCGCCTGCGGCGGGGGAACAGCGCTCCGGGCCGATTGCCCCGGCGCCTGCGGAGGCATCGCGTGGGTCGTCGGGGCGAGCGGCGGTGCCGGGGAAGCAGACGGCTGGGAGCTGGCATTGGCCACCACCCGCCACACCACCTGCGGCAGGCTGGGCGAGCGATGCTCGCCCGGCACCGGCTGCAGCGCCGTCCACAGTTCGATCAGCAGCGCCTCGGGGACCTTCAGGGAGCCCCACGTGGGGGTGAACTCCACCACACCCGACGGGTCCACCACCAACCGCAGCTCGGTCTGCCCGGCGCTGACCGCCAGCCCCTGGCCGTAGGGGGTGCGCCGCGGCAGGAGGTAGCGGATGCCGTGCACCGCCTGGACGTCCAGGGTGACCACATTCTGCATCCCGGGCACGATCTCCAACCGCTCGGCCGGGATCCGCTCAGTCGGGTCGAAGGGCAGGGGCTGGCCCGGTGCCGGGGCCTGCGTGGTCGCGGGAACGCCCTGGTTGGCGTCCTTGCCGAGGAACTTGTCGAGGAATCCCATGCCGGAAGTGAAGCAATCCAAGGGGTCAGGAAGGTGAACGATCAACCGCGGGTGGGGTGATCCTTGGCGGCCGCTCAGCATCCGTCGAGTCCATCGGGACGAAGCCACGGATAGTCTCGGGGAATGGTCCTCGGCATCGTCGAACGTCGGCTCGCCCAGCAGCAGCTCACCGGCCCGCGGGCGCCATCGGTGGCCGAGGCGGTGCGGCACAGCTTGGCCGTCCAGGCGCAGGATCCGCCGCTGTCCCGTTGGTCCCTGGGGCTGCGGGCGGGCGTCGACGACGCGGCGGTGCGGGCCGCGATCAGCTCGGGTGAGGTGTTGCGCACCCACGTCCTGCGGCCCACCTGGCACTGTGTGCACCGCGACGACCTCCGCTGGCTGCTCGAGCTGACCTCGCCCAAGGTGCTGTCCGGGATGCGTGCCCGGCACCGACAGCTGGGGATCACCGACGAGGTGCTGGCCCGGGCCTTCGACGTCTTCACCGATCTGCTGGCGCGCCGGCCGATGACCCGCAAGGAACTGCAGCCGCACCTGCCCACCACCGGCTTCCCGCAGCAGGGGCAGGTGGTGGCACACCTGCTGCTGGTGGCCGAGCTGCGCGGCGTGATCTGCTCCGGACCCCTGACCGACCAGGCCGAACACACCTACACCCTGCTGGACTCCGTGGTTGCGGTCACTGACCCGGTGGGCCGGGAGGAGGCCACCGACCGGCTGGTGCGCCGCTTCGTCGCGGGTCATGGGCCGACGTCCATCCGGGACCTGCAGCGCTGGTGCACCGTCACCAAGCGGGAGGCGCTGGCGGTCTTCGCGCACCGGGACTTCGCGCATGAGGTGGTCGACGAGGTGGAGCTGTGGAGCCTGCCGCATGAGGAGCGTCCCGCCGGCGGACTGGGCGGGGTGCTGTTGCTGCCCACCTTCGACGAGGCCTTCCTCAGCCACGACCGGCCCCGCTTCCCGCGCCTGCCGGGGCACCGGTTGGGGGAACTGCACCTCAACGCGGCCGAGGCTGGTTGGGGATTCGTGATCATCGACGGCGTCGACTCCGGCTGTTTCCGGCGGGTGAAGTCCACCCGCAAGAGCGGCCCGCCGGTGGAGGTGCGGCTCCATCTGGCCGACGGCGCCGACGGCGAGGACTCGCGGCTGGCCGTGGCCACCCAGCGGATGGTGGACTTCTGGCATGCCTGAAGGTGATTCCGTCGCACGCTCGTGTGCGGCCCTGCACGCGGCGCTGGCCGGCCGGGTGTTGACCCGGGTGGAACTGCGCGTGCCGTCGGCGGCCGCGGCCGCGCGGGACCTGGTTGGGCAGCGGGTGCTGGAGGTGCTGCCCCGGGGCAAGCACCAGCTCACCAGGCTTGACGGGGGATGGACCATCCACACCCACCTGCGGATGGACGGCACCTGGCGGATCGTCGACGCCGACGCCCACACCCCCGGCCCGGCGCATGAGGTGCGCGCCCTGCTGGCCACCGAGCAGAAGCAGGCCGTCGGGCTGCGGCTGGGAATGGTCGACCTGGTGCGCACGGATCACGAGGACCAGGTGGTGGGGCATCTGGGGCCCGACCTGCTGGGGCCGGACTGGGACGAGCAGGTCGCCGTCGCCAACCTGCTGCGCGAGCCCGGCCGGACCATCGGGGAGGCGCTGCTGGACCAGCGCAATCTGGCCGGGATCGGCACCATCTACCGGGCCGAATCGCTCTTCCACCAGCGGGTCAACCCCCGCACACCGGTGGCCGACGTCCCGGACCTCCTCGGGCTGGTCCGGACGGCCCAGCGGCTGCTGGCGGCCAGCAAGGTGAAGCGGGTGCCCACCGCCTCGGGCCGCGACGGGCGGTGGGTCTACGGCCGCGCCGGGAAGCCGTGCCCCCGCTGCCGCACCCGGATCCAGTGCGAGGAGTTCGGACCGGACACCCAGGAGCGGCTGAGCTGGTGGTGCCCGCGCTGCCAGCCGCTCGGCTGACCCCACACCGCTGTGGTCCCCTCATGTCTGGCTCCACCAGGTCACGCTCCACCGCCATGGCCCCTCCGTCGCCCCCTCAACTGCGCAGCCGTTGCTTCTTCGGGCAGCTGATGCAGCGGCTGCCCCGACACCCAACGGCTGCGCAGTCGCAGATGGGGGTCGCAGGTGGGGGCCTGTGGGCCCCGTTCCGGACTGCTGTTGTTCACCCACGGCTCACCAAATCCTCATCTGAAGCTCTCCCGAACCCGCTTGGGTGGGCACCATGCGTACCCCACACATCTCGCGCCTCGCCGCCGTCGCCCTGGGCACGGCCGCGCTGGTGCTGCCCCTGACCGCCGTCGCTCCCGTGCAGGCCGCTCCCGCGGACAAGCCGGCGCCGAAGGCCGTCAAGACGACCAAGACCGTCGTCCCCACCCTGGACGCCCGCGCCTCGCTGAGCGCCGACTACGTTGCCAAGGGGCCGGAATCCGGCGCCAAGGTGACCCCGGCCAATGGCCGCAAGGGGCCCTTCCCCGGCCAGGTGATCCCCGGCTTCTCCGCGATGGCGGAGATCGGCAACGGTTCCTACTGGGGCCTGCCGGACAATGGCTTTGGCGCCAAGGCCAATTCCGACGACTTCCTGCTGCGGATCTACCAGGTCAAGCCGCGCTGGGAGACCGCCGACGGCGGCAAGGGCACCATCAAGGTGCAGAAGTTCGTCCAGCTGCGCGACCCCAACCACAATGCCGGCTTCAAGATCACCAATGAGCACACCAGGCAGCGCAACCTCACCGGAGCGGACTTCGACGTCGAATCGCTGGTGGTGGCCAAGGACGGCAGCTTCTGGATTGGTGAGGAGTTCGGCCCCTACCTGCTGCACTTCAGCGCCGACGGCGTGCTGCTGAGCAAGCCGGTCCCGATGCCCGGCGTGAAGAGCCCGTCGAGCCCCGACCTGGCCAAGGGCGAGACCGCGAACCTGCGCAATTCCAAGGGCTTCGAGGCGATGGCCGCCAGCCAGAACGGCCGCTACCTCTACCCGATCCTCGAGGGCTACCTGAACGGCGACGACAAGCGCACCCGCGTCATCAGCCAGTTCGACACCCGCACCAACAAGTACACGGGCCGCACCTGGAAGTACCAGTCGGACACCGATGACAACCTGGTGGGCGACGCCTTCATGACCGACGGCAAGAGGATGCTGGTCGTCGAGCGCGACGACTTCTGGGGCGCCAAGTCCGTCACCAAGCGGATCTACGAGATCAACCTGAACAAGCAGGAGAAGGATGGCTTCTTGGCCAAGAAGCTGGTCGTCGACCTGCTGAAGATCGACAACCCGGCCGGGATCGGGATCAAGAACGACCCGGGCTACGGCGTGGACAAGACCTTCCAGTTCCCCTTCCAGAGCGTCGAGACCGTGGTCCGGCTCAAGGACGGCCGGCTGCTGGTTGCCGACGACAACAACTACCCCGGCAATGATGCGCGCAAGCCCGGCAGCCCGGACAACACCGAGATGATCATCGTCGACCTGGCCAAGAAGAAGGTGCCCGCGGCCAATCCGCAGCACACGGTCTTCTCCCACCGTGGCGCCTCCGGCTACCGCCCGGAGCACACCCTGGCCGCCTATGAGGAGGCCATCAACCAGTGCGCCGACTACATCGAGCCGGATCTGGTCAGCACCAAGGACGGCGTGCTGGTTGACCGGCACGAGAACGAGATCAGCGGCACCACCGACGTGGCGACCCGCCCCGAGTTCGCGGACCGCAAGACCACCAAGACCATCGACGGCAGCAAGCTGACCGGCTGGTTCACCGAGGACTTCACCCTGGCGGAGCTGCGCAGCCTGCGTGCCAAGGAGCGGCTGCCCGAGCTGCGTCCTCAGAACACCAAGTTCGACGGCCTGTACCAGGTGCCCACCTTCGACGAGGTGGTGGACCTGGCCCGTCGCTCCAGGACCTGCAGTGGCAAGCCCGTCGGCGTGATCCCGGAGATCAAGCACGGCAGCTACTTCGACTCCATCGGCCTGAGCCAGGAGGAGGGCACCGTCAAGGTGCTGGAGGCCAATGGCTATGGCAGGAAGAACTCACCGGTGATGATCCAGAGCTTCGAGGTGGGCAACCTCAAGGAACTGAACCAGCTGACCAAGGTGCAGTTGGTGCAGCTGGTCGACTGCTCCGGCGCCCCGGCGGACCTGAAGGCCGCGGGGAACACCACCACCTACAAGGACATGGTGACCCCGTCGGGCATGAAGAAGATCGCCAAGTACGCGGACAGCGTCGGCCTGTGCAAGAACGTGATGATCCCGCGCAACGCCGACGGCTCGCTGGGCAAGCCCACCGACGCCATCAAGAATGCCCACGCCGTGGGCCTGGAGGTGACCGGCTGGACCTTCCGGGCGGAGAACTCCTTCCTGCCCAAGGAGTACCGCAGCAGCGCCAATCCGGCCGACATCGGTGACATGAAGGCTGAGGTCAAGGCCTTCCTGGCCGCCGGGATGGACCACGTCTTCAGCGACCAGCCCGACCTGGCGGTGCAGGCCGTCGCGGAGTACGGCTCCGGGAACTGACCCTTCGACGGGATCAGGGCGCTTCGACGAGCTCAGCCGCGGTGAGCGTGACTGGGCCGGTCGGAGTCACGTTCACCGCGCAGAACGCCGGATCGCCCGGCACCCACGGGGGTGCCGAGCGATCCGGTTTCTGGACTGTGGAGATCTGGCGCGTGGCCCCTGCGGTACTCGGGGGAAGTACCGCCGGGGTTCACGCGATCCAGATGATTCGGGTGCGTCCCTGGGTCTGGAGCGGGATGCCCTGCTGGATGACGACGGTGGTCTGGGAGGAGGCAACCGGAGTCGCTGCCTGGGCCGGCACGACGGCCACGAGGCCGCCGAGAGCAAGCGCGGAAATTGAACTGGCACAGAACTTTGCGGCGTTTTTCATCATGTCCCCGACGTTAGGCAACCCGCGGGGCCAAGAACACCCTGAAGGTCAGCTCACGGTTGAGGCTTGACCAACCCGGTGTCATAGGCGAGCACCACCATCTGGATCCGGTCCCGCAGGTTCAGCTTGGCCAGGATGTGGCCGATGTGGGTCTTCACCGTCGCCTCCGCCAGGAAGAGCTTGCCCGCAATCTCCTGGTTGGTCAGGCCACGCCCCACCTCGGTCAGCACCTCGCGCTCCCGCTCGGTGAGCACGCCCAAGCGTTCCTCGGCGGTGCGCTGCTCGGCCGGCCCCGAGGGCAGCGACGGGAGGAAGCGCTCCAGCAGCCGACGGGTGGCCGACGGTGCCACCACCGACTCCCCGGAGTGCACCGCCCGGATGGCCGCCAACAGCTCCGCCGGGCCCGCGTCCTTCAACAGGAAGCCGGCGGCCCCCGCCTTGAGGGCGGCGTAGACGTATTCGTCGAGGTCAAAGGTGGTCAGCACCAGCACCTTGGGGGCCTCGGCGCCCGCGGCCTGGCGCGCCTCGGTGATCTGCCGGGTGGCCTCGACGCCGTCCATCACCGGCATCCGGATGTCCATCAGCACCACGTCGGGGGTCAGCTCGGACGCCACCCGGACCGCCTCGGCGCCGGTGCCCACCTCCCCGGCCACCGTCATGTCGGCCTGGGCGTCCAGCACCATCCGGAAACCGGCGCGCACCATCTCCTGGTCGTCGGCCAACAGCAGCCGGATCTGGCCTTCGGCCTGGGGCGGCATTCCATGGACGGGGGGCACGGTCATGGCAGGGTCCTCTCGGGTGGGTGACTGGCGGGTCGGGTGATGGACGCCGGGGCGGGGGCGGGCCCTTGCTGCGTGGTGGGTGTGGGTCCGGGCGCCATGGCTCCGGTGGGTCCCGGGCCTGGTCTGGTCTGTGTGGTGGGCGCCGGGCCGGCTGTGACGGGTCCGACGGGTGGTGGGGCCGGCGCGGTGGCGCTGGCTGGTGGTGGCCCCGGTTGGGCCGGCAGGGTGGCGAAGACCTCGAAGCCGCCTCCGCGTCGGGGCCCGGCGTTGAGCTGGCCACCCCAGGCGGCCATCCGCTCCCGCATCCCGACCAGACCATGGCCCAGCCCGTCGGTGCCGGTGGGGCCGGAGCCGGTGTCGGCTACCCGGACGCTCAAACCGTCGCGGCCGTGGGTGAGCGTGACGTCGACGGTGGCACCGGCGCCCGCGTGCTTCATCACATTGGTGAGGGATTCCTGCACCACTCGGTAGACCGCCATCTGGGCGCCCTCGGAGAAGGGGCCGTGGGAGCCCTCGTCGCCGAGCACCCGGAAGGTGGCGGGGATCCCGGCGGCGCGCAGCTGCTCCACCAGTTCACCGATCTGGTCGATGGTGGCCGAGGGCGCCAGTTCCATCTCCTCGTCCTCCTGCCGCAGCACCCCTACCAACCGTCGGGTCTCACCCAGGGCGGTGCGGGCGGTCTGGCCGATGGTCTCGATGGCCTTGGTCACCTGCGCCAGGCGGGCCTCCGGATCCCCCAGCTCGGAATGCGAGGCCAGGTATCCGGCCCCGTCGGACTGCACCACGATCACGCTCAGCGAGTGGGCCACGATGTCATGCATCTCCCGCGCCAGGCGGTTGCGCTCCTCCTGCGCCACCAGCGCCCGGCCCTGCGCCCGCTCCCGCTCCAGCGCTTCGGCCCGTTCCTTCCAGGACTGGGTGGTGAGGTCCCGCTGGCGGGCCCACTGGCCGGCGAACCAGCAGGCCAGCACCACGGCCAGACAGGCGATGGCATTGCCCAGTACCCGGACGGTGTTGTCCAGTAGGGCGTTGCTGCCCCAGCTGACATTCCAGCCCCAGTCCAACCCGGCCAGCAGGCTGCCGGCCACCGCCAGCCACAGGCAGCGTTTGGCCCAGGTCTGCTCGCCGTAGCGGGCCACGGCGTAGATCATGACCGGCACCACCACATTGCCGGGGATCGGCACGTCGTTCAGGGCAACCTGCAGCAGATGGGCGGGGAGCAGGGCCAGCGTCGCAACCACCGGGAAGGTTCGTCGCCAGACCAGGGGCAGGGTGTAACCCAGGCTCCACAAGAAGGGCAGCAGAAAGCCACCCCGCCCAGTGAGGGAGCTGTCGCCCAGCCCCGCCATGCTGAGGAACCAGAGGAATCCGGCCAGCACGACGTCGCCCCACCGGGGCTTGAACCGGCGCAGGCCGGGGGTGGAGGTGACTGGCATGGTGCCCAGCCTAGAAGCAGCCACTGACAGAATGCGTCCACCCGCGGAGTGGGGGTGTCCTCATTCCGCGGGTGGAGGTGTGGTCAGGGGCGCTGGGGGGGGTCAGCGACGCTCGCGCAGTTCCTGCCGCAGGTGGCCGAGGTCCTCGGCCATCCGGGTCAGCGCGACGTACATCTCCATGGACATCCGCACCATGGCCAGGTAGAACAGCGCCACCAGCGGGGTGGCGATCAGCGTCAGGAGGCCCATCCCGGCCTGGTCGTCGCTCATCAGGCCGAAGGCGGCGATGATCATGCCCAGCACCATCAGGCCGATCAGCACGGTGGACAGGATGTAGGCGATCCGCACGATCTTGGGCGTGGCGTAGTGCCGGAAGCTGAAGTCGAACAGCGATCCGATCAGGCCCTTCGCCTCGCTGCCGAGGTCTCCGCTGGGCTGGTTCGTCGGCTGCTGGCCGGACATCTGCGGCGCGGCGTAGGGCTGCGACGCCTGCGGCATGCTGTAGGGATCCGAGGCCGACGGCGCCCCATAGGGCTGGTACGGCTGAGCTGGCTGTGAGGGCTGGGCGGGCTGCGACGGCTGGCCCCAGCTGCCCTGGGGGTTCCCGGGATTCTGGGGTCCTTCCCACGGGTTCTGGTTCGCGTTGGAGTTGCCCTGCTCGCTCATGTGTTGCCTTTCGGGTGGTGAATTCTACGTACTGGGACAGCTTAGGAGTGATGTGGTTCTCATGCCGTGGACCCAGTGGTGTCCTCAGCGAACCATCCGACGGACCGACGCCCGCTGAGGCTCCCCCCGGAAAGGCTGGTGGCCATGATGAACCAGCTTGTCAACCAGCATCCGTCGGCCTCACCGACGATCCCGAGCCACAGCCATGAGCGGGCCGTGATGATCGCCACCGGGCTGACCAAGACCTATGGCCCCACCGTCGCCCTGGGTGGGGTGAACCTGGCCATCCGGCTGGGCGAGTCCATGGCGGTGATGGGCCCGTCGGGCTCCGGGAAGACCACCCTGCTGCACTGTCTGGCGGGGATCCTGCCCGCCGATTCCGGCCGGATCAGCCTGTCCACCCCGCGGGAGAGTGCCCAGATTGACCAACTCGACGAGGGTGAGCGCGCCCGGCTGCGCCGCGAGTCCTTCGGTTTCGTCTTCCAGCAAGGGCTGCTGTTGCCCGAGCTGACCGCTCTGGAGAATGCCGCCCTGCCGCTGATGTTGTCCGGGATGACCCGGCACGACGCCGAGGCGCAGGCCGTCGGCTGGCTGGCCCACCTGGGGCTGGCCGGTCTGGAGGGCCGTCGGCTGGGCGAGATGTCCGGTGGCCAGGTGCAACGGGTGGCCATCGCCCGGAGTCAGGTCACCGGTGCCAGCATCACCTTCGCCGACGAACCCACCGGCGCGCTGGATCAGCACACCTCCGGCGAGGTGCTGGGCGCGCTGCTGCACGCCACCGTCGGCCGCGGCCGCACCCTGGTGATGGTCACCCACGATGAGCACGTCGCCGCCCAGTGTTCCCGGATCGTTCGGCTGCAGGACGGCCAGATCATCAGCGACAGTCACGCGCTGCGCCCGAACCTGGCGGGTGTGGCATGAGTCCCCGGGTGGTGTGGACCGAGGCCGACGCGATGGATCCGTGGGGGTCGCAGTATCCGGCCACGGCATCCGAGCCGGCCGAGTCCCTGGGATCGGCGTCGGAGGCGCACCCCTCGGGCGGCGCTCGGGTTTCGTCATCCCGCGACGGATCTATCCGACGCGGGAAGAACAATCCCGAGCGGCCACCGAGGACGGGGGACCCATCGACAGGCTCGGGGAGCGTGGTGACCACGGCGTCCGAGCGTGTCGAGACCCCCCACGGCGACCCGATCGAGGCGCCCGGCGACCCCATCCTGCCCCGACGGGCCTCTGGTGTGGGGATCACCCGGCAGCTGCTGGGCTTGCTGGGCCGGCCCACCATCACGGACCGGGCGAGCTGGCTGCTGCCCGTCACCGCCATGGCCGTGGCCAGCACCCTCAGCCTGTCCGTGGCGGGCGGGGTGCACTTCTTCTTCGGCACGACGGGTGAACTGGCCGGGATGTACCGCTTCCTGTCCGCGGTGGCCCTGGTGCTGTTGCTGATCCCGCTGATGACCCTGGCCGGGGCGGCTGCCCGGCTGTCCGCCCGTCGCCGCGACACCCGCCTGAGTTCTCTGCGGCTTCTTGGCGCCACCTCGTCGGTCCTGCGGCTGCTCACGCTGGCCGAGACCGGGGCCATGGCCCTGGCCGGTGCGCTGGCCGGAGTGATCGGCTACCTGGCGCTGATGCCGGTCTTCGGCCTGCTGCATTTCAACGGCGCGGCAATCGGCGCCGGCCGGATGTGGCTGGGCCTGTTGCCCGTCGTGGGTGCGGTCCTCGGGATCGTGGCGCTGGCGCTGGTCAGCTCGGTGATCGGGCTGCGCAAGGTGGAGATCTCCCCGCTCGGGGTCCGGACCCGGCAGCAGGCGCCGCTCACCTCGCGCTGGCGCGCCGTGCTGGCGGTGGCGGGCATCCTGCTGGCCTCGGTGCTGGGCAAGCTGCTCGGGGCGGCCGCTGATGAGCTGGCGATGGGCGTGATGATGGTGGTGATGTTCGCGTTGCCGATGCTGGCGGTGAACCTGGCCGGGCCATGGGTGGTCTCGCTGGTGGCCCGGGTTGACCTTCGTCGGGCCCGGACCGCGCCTCAGCTGCTGGCCGCCCGCAGCGTCCTGGAGGATCCCAAGCAGGTGTGGCGCCAGATTGGGGCCGTGGGTCTGACCACCTTCGTCGCCGTCTTCCTGGGCGTCGGACTGGCGATGACCAACATCCCTCCGGACAATCCCACCGAGCGGCTGATGATGGACGACATCCGCACGGGGGTGCTGCTCACCCTGGCCATCACCTTCGTCACTGTCGCGTGTTCGGTGGGGATCAACCAGACCGCCGCGGTGCTGGACCGACGCCAGCTCTACGTCGGGCTGGACATGCTGGGGATGCCGGATTCCATGATCGACCGGGCCCGACGCCGGGCCGTGCTGCGCCCCATCCTGGCGGTGGTGCTGCTCTCCGGGGCGGCGGCGTTGGCGCTGGTGCTGCCGCTGGGCGTGGCCAACAGCCTGACGGACCCGACAGCCGCGCTCACCGTTGGTGCGGTGCTGCTGGCCGGGATCGGGCTGGTCTGGGCCAGCCTGGCCGCCACCAGGCTGACCCTGCGCCAGGTGCTGGCCGCGGGGCTGGTCCGCGCCGAGTGAGCCCCACCGACGGTGCTCGGGGGTCCCAACCACGATTGCCGAGCTGATCCCCGCCACGGTCCCCGAGCTGGTCGAGGGGGCCACCGCCTCGACCAGCTCGACCGTCCTGGGGCGCCTGCGGGACGCAGAGAGTCGGCGTCGGTCCGAAAAGTCACCTCCCTTGCGGTGGGGTCTTCCGGGGTGGAACCTGCCTAGGGTGGGCACCATGACTGCGCAGACTGTGGCCGAGACGGTGACCGACGAGCGGGTGCTGGCCCTGGTGCTGGCCGGGGGCAAGGGCAGCCGGATGGAGGTCCTCACCCAGCGTCGGGCCAAACCCACATTGCCCCTCGGCGGCGTCTTCTCCTTGCTGGACATCTGCCTGTCCAATCTGGTCAACAGCCGCATCGACGACGTCTGGGTGGTGGTGCAGTACCACGCCTCCAGCTTCGACGACGTCCTGGCGCACGGGCGCCCCTGGGACCTGGACCGCAACCACGGCGGGCTGCGGGTCCTGCCTCCCCAGGAAGGGATCGGCGAGGACGAGGAGGGAATGGCCACCGGCAATGCCGACGCCCTGTTCCGGATCCGGGAGCTGATCCGCAAGCATGACCCCACCCAGGTGCTGGTGCTGTCCGCCGATCACGTCTACGCCCTGGACCACCGGGAGGTGCTCCGCACCCATCGGGAGGCCGGGGCGGAGTGCACCGTGGTCACCGCCACCATCGGCCTGGGCGAGGCGGGCCACCACACCCTGGTGGACGTCGCCGATGG
Source organism: Luteococcus sp. H101 (assembly GCF_038433155.1). NCBI lineage: Bacteria > Bacillati > Actinomycetota > Actinomycetes > Propionibacteriales > Propionibacteriaceae > Luteococcus > Luteococcus sp. H101. The sequence continues at coordinate 21,167 of NZ_JBCDMW010000001.1, read as the reverse complement.
CCGGGTGACCGGCGTCCACCACAAGCCGGACCAGCCGCACACCGAGACCATCGCCGCGGAGGTCTTCCTGTACGACGCCGACGTCCTGCTCAGCACCCTGGAGGAGCTGCACGACGAGCTCTCCGGGCAGGCCGAGGCCGGCGACACCGGTCTGGGTGATTTCAGCGAGCACCTGCTGCCCCGGTTGGTGGAGCGCGGCAAGGTGGCCGCCCATCCAATGCCTGGCTACTGGCGGGACCTGGGCCGCCCGTCGGCCTACTTCCGGGCCCACCAGGACCTGTTGGCGGGCCGGGTGGACCTGCTGCACCGCGCCGACTGGCCGATCCGCACCGCCTCCCCGCAGGGCCCGGCGGCCCGGGTGCACGAGGGTGCCGAGGTGGTTGATTCCATGCTGGGCGACGGCGCCGAGATCCACGGCCGGGTGGAGCGGTGCGTGATTGGCCCGGGTGTGGTGGTGGAGGCCGGCGCCGTGGTGCACGATGCGGTCCTGATGCGCGGGGTCCGGGTGGCGGCCCAGGCTCGGGTCGGCTGGGCGGTGCTGGATGCCCGGAGCCGCGTGGGCGTCGCGGCCAGCGTGGGCGCGGACCACGCCCAGGACGAGGAGTCCCGGTTGAAGTCCGAGGAGGTCACGCTGGTGGGGATGGGTGCCGTGGTGCCCGACGGGGCGACGGTGGAGGCCGGCGGGCGGGTGGCGCCCGGGGGTACCGCCTGACCAGCCGCCTCAGCCCCATGACTGTGCAGCAGCAACTGTCAGGGGCAGTCGCTAGAACTGCTGCCCGGACACCCAACGGCTGCGCAGTCAGACCGGGGGGCCCGGGGAACGACGGATCGCACCCGATCATGAGGAGTTTCAGCGGCTTGAGGGCGGGACATGTATCCGTCGTGATCCGTTACCCACAGGGAAACCGGGCCGTTGCCGGGGAGTCCTAGCGTCGGTGGGGCATCACCCACTCACCTCAGGAAGAGGCAACAATGTCCAACCTCACCGTCGGACGCCGGGGCGTGCTCGCCCTGGGCGCCGGAGTCACCGCCGCTGCCGCTGTTGGCAGCCAGGCCAGCGCGCTGCCGGAAGGCCGTCGCGGCAAGAAGAAGAACCCCAAGGCCAAGTTGCGTTTCGGCAGCGACGGCAAGTTCACCGTCCTGCAGTTCAACGACACCCAGGACGGGCACCTGACCGACAAGCGCACCATCGAGCTGATCACCAAGGCCGTCGAGCGCGAGAAGCCCGACTTCGTGGTCTTCAACGGTGACATCATCAACGGGGATCCGGCCACCGCCCAGCAGGTCAAGCAGGCCTACAACAACGTGATCGCGCCCGTCGAGGCCGCCAAGGTGCCGTGGGCGTTGACCTTCGGCAACCACGACGAGGACTCGCTGGCCAAGTCCGGCATGACCGAGACCAGGATCATGGACTTCCTGACCGGCTACGAGCACAACCTGAACGTGCGCGACGACGCCCTCAACGGCCATTCCAATGTGCTGCTCCCGATTGCCGGGCGCCGGGGCAAGGGGACGGCCGCGGCCCTGTGGCTGCTGGACTCCGGCCGCTATGAGAAGGAAACCCTGGACGGGCAGAAGGTGGAGGAGTACAGCTACGAGACCCTGCACTCGGACCAGGTGGCCTGGTACCGCGAGCAGAGCATGGAGCTCACCCGACGCAATGGCGGCCGCCCGGTTCCCGGCCTGATGTGGATGCACATCCCCGTCTGGGAGACCCGGTTCATGTGGTACGGCTCGCCCACCGACTGGACCGAGGAGTCCCACAAGAAGGCGCTGGCCAAGCACCAGATCACCGATCCGCAGCGCAATGAGCGCGAGTACGTCAGCCAGTTCAACTCCGGTATCTACAACACGGTGCGCGAGCAGGGCGACGTGATGGGCATCTACTTCGGCCATGACCACATCAACACCTACGAGGGCAACTACTTCGGCGTGCACCTGGGCTACGCCCCCGGCACGGGCTATGGCACCTATGGCCTGGATGGTGCCCAGAAGCACCACCTGCGTGGCTGCCGGGTCTTCACCCTGGATGAGCGCAAGCCCGGTGAGTTCACCACCCGCAACCTGTATGCCAAGGACCTGGGCGTCGACGTCAACACCGTGGAGAACGTCCGGATCACCGAGCCGGCGCCGCTGCCCTTCTGATCCCTCAGGCCAGGGCCGCGAGCACCTCGTCACCGTCGGGTGCGGTGAGCACCTGCTCACCCACCACGACGGTGGGCACCAGCTCATTGCCGTCCTGGAGGCCGCGGACGAAGGCGGCGGCCTCCGGGTCGGTCCAGATGTTAACCAGGCTGATCCGGCCGTCATCGGGGTCCAGGCCGGCCAGCAGGTGCTCGCAGTAGGGGCAGCCTGGGCGCCAGTAGACGATGGCGTGGTCTTCACCGCGACGGGTGATGGCTTCGGTGTGCGTGGTCTCCATGCCCCCGATCCTGCCAGCTCCAGCGGATGGTCCGTCCGATCTGGGTGTCTCCCGAGGGCGCGCTTTGCTGCCCGCCGCAGCGCTGCCGTAGACTTGCCCGGTAGCCCTTTGGGGCGACGGGGCGTTGGCGCAGTTGGTAGCGCGATTGCTTTGCAAGCAATAGGTCACGGGTTCGAACCCCGTACGCTCCACCAGTCCTTTGGCCGGCGGCCACTTCCCGCTGGGGGAGTGATCGCTGACTCGTCTGGGGGCGGCCACACGCGAGCTCACCCGGCGTCGGCTGCCCCCGTCACCGTCATTGGCCGCGGGTGCCGCGGGCGCGGAGGATGGCTGACGTCAGCAGGTAGGCCACCAGCGGGAACCCGATGATTGCAAGCACGGCGAACACCAGGTGGCCGGTGCTGGGTTCGCGGACGCACATCGGGATGGTCAGGGCACACATCAGGATGAAGATCATCGAGGCGGTCTGGGTTGCCCGGTTCTTCACGGTTGCTCCTTCACTTCGGGTTGGCACGGATCATCGAAACTACAATTCCGGCGGCGGGGCCTCAGCCGTGCCCGCGGCGTCACGGGCGTCCATCGGTCTCCGGCTGGCTGCGATCCCCACGCTGGCGAGGCCGACGACGAGGACGAGGACCGTGGGAAGTGGGAGATGTTCGGCCAGCGCACCGATGCCGGGTGGGCCGGCGAGGTAGGCGAGGTAGCCGACGGCGCTGACCCGGGCCGTCATGGCTGCTTCCTGGCCGGGATGGAGGCGACCGGCGCGGGTGACCGCCAGCGGGAAGACGGGACCCAGCGCCAGCCCGATCACGCCGGCGGCGGTGATCATCAACAATGGCTGGCCCAGGCTGGCGCCGCTCACCATGGCCAGCGTGATGGTCACCGCGCTGCTGGCCAGCACACGCTCCTCCCCGACGCGAGCGATCATCGCGTCGCCGACGGAGCGGGACACGAACATGGCGACGCTGAAGACCGTCAGCGCCGTCGCGCCCCACGATGCGGGCGCCCCGAGGTCGCGGGTGATCAACAGGGCGGACCAGTCGGTGACCAGGCCCTCGATGAGCAGCGCGGAGACGGCCAGCGCCGCGATGGTCGTCGGCAGCGTGGTCTGCCACCAGCGCCGGCCGGTCGCGCGATCCTCGTCGGTGAGCATGGGCGCAGTACTCCGCTGCGTTGGCTGCCGCCACAGCGGCACGGCCGCCAGCGCGGTCAGCCCGATCAGCAGCCCGGCCATGAGCGTGAAGTGCCGTGCGACGCTGGTCTGGGTGCCGGTGGCGACGACGCCGCTGGCGGCACCCGCGAGCACGCCGAGGCTGTAGCCGCCGTGCAGGGTGGACAACAAGCGGGTGCCGGCCTGCTGCTGGTGGACCATCCCGGCGGTGTTCATCGCGACGTCGAGCACGCCGCTGACGGCACCCGCGAGCACCAAGGCCCCGATGAGCTCGAACAGCGATCCGGAGCGGCTGATCAGGGGGAGTGAGGCCGCGAAGGCCAGGGCGGAGACCACCGAGACCGGGCCGGGCCGCAGGTGCTGCAGCAGGCGCCCGGTGAGCAGCAGGGCGGGGACGGATCCGGCAGCGATGCCCAACAGTGCCGCGCCGAGCTGCCCGTCGCCCAGTGCGAGGGCGTGCTTGACCTCGGGGATGCGTGGTGCCCAGCTGGAGAGCACGGCTCCGTTGACAAAGAAGATCAGCCAGAGGCTGGCGGGGAGGAAACGATTGCGTGTGAAAGTCATGGCGGCCCTTGGGGTCGCCCTGTCGATCACCTGCCACGCATCTCCCGGACGGTCAGGAGCGGTGGGTTCCGCAGCGTGCGAATACTGCCACTGTAACGCGGCTGCGCTCGACGGTCATCCACCTTGCGCGTTGGACGGTTGCCCTGCTGACCCAACCGTCGCCCTACGACGGAAATAACCATCGGAGGGCAACCGTCCAACGCGTAAGCCGGTCACTCCACGTGCAGGGCAACGGGCCGCCCGGGCGGCTCAGCCCGCGAAGCCGGCGTAGCCCTTGATCTTCTTGGTCAGCTTCTTGTCCGTGGCCAGTTCCCGGCCGTCGAGCCGCAGCACCGGGGCAGCGCCCCGGACCGAGCTGACCAGCCACACCCCGTCGGCCTTGGTGAGTTCCTTCGGCTTGATCAGCCGGTACTCGGTCTTCCAACCGTCCTTGGCGGCCGCCTTGAAGACCTGCTTCTGGGTGATCGAGTCCAGCACGCCGGTGCCCTCCACGGGCGTGGTGACAAGCACCCCCTCGCGGGCCATCACCAGGGCGGCCGTGGGGCCTTCCAGGCAGTAACCATCGGTGCTGGTGAACAAGACGTCGTCGGCGCCGCGACGGTGGGCCTCCCGCTTGGCGGCCATGTTGATGCCGTAGCTCAAGGACTTCACGCCACCCAGCAACCAGGGCGCGTCGGCGCAGGCATCACTGGCCATGCCGCGGCTCAGGGTCACGACGTCGATCCCGTCGCGCTGGGCCAGGGCGGCCGGGGTGATCTCGGTGATGCTGAGCACCAGCAGCGGAATGCCCTGGGTGCTCTCCAGCCCGGAGGTCTGCATCAGCTTCAGGGTGGCCTCGCCGGGGTGGCTCCAGGCCTCGACGGCCTCCTCCACCAGCGCGCGCCAGGCGTCCCGGTCAATGTGCTGACCGGTCAGCAGGAAGAAGGATCGGTCCATCCGGGCCAGGTGCTCGGGCAGGTTGTCGACGCGGGAGACCCCGTCGGAGGCGGTCACCACCCGGGTGGCGTCGAAGACCCCGTCGCCGCGGGTGAAGCCCAGGTCATCTGCTGTCGCGACGTGCTTCTTGGCGGACAGGATCCCGCGGCCGTTGACGGCGACGAGTTGGGCGGGCGCGGAACCGGGCTTGGGCTTCATTCCCGAAAGGCTACTGCCAGCCAGCGCGGTCACCGTGCATCGGCCCGTCTCAGCCGGGTGTCAGGCTGGGGCGCATACTCTGGTGGGCATCTATGTGGTCGCAGCGTGAGGTGATGAGTCATGCGCTGCAGCGTCGCCGAGCTCTGGTGGCCCTGCAGCAGCCGCAACGTGCCCTCAGCGAGAACGGTCCGTGTGATGCGGATCCTCTGCTGGTGCGCGCCGCCCTGCACCATGGTGAGCCGAGCGACGAGGACTGCCCGGTCTGCGGCGGCGAGCGGCTCACCAACCTGAACTACACCTTCGGCGACCAGTTGGGGCAGTTCAGCGGCAGGATCAAGTCCAGCGAGGACCTCGTCGAGATGCAGGAACAGTACGGCGAGTTCACGGTCAGGGTGGTCGAGGTGTGCCCCGACTGCTTCTGGAACCACTTGGTGCTGACCTACAAGCTCGGGGATGGCAGGAAGCGCAGGCCGCCGCGCCGCCAGGAAACAGTTGAGGACATCTATGGCTGACAAGACACCTGACAAGCCCGTCGACGGCGGGGCGCACTCCGTGGCCCCAGCGGGGAAGAACGGCAAGGACGGCGCGCCGCGCAGCAAGCGACGGCTGGCCGCCCGGATCGCCAGCGTGCTGGCCGTCGGCGTGCTGCTGATGGCACTGGTGGGCATGATCGCGGGCCTGGTCTTCTACAACCGCACCACCCTGCCCGACCCCAACAAGGACTTCACCACCAACACCAGCTTCCTGTACTACAACGACGGGAAGACCAAGCTGGGCAGCTTCGCCATCCAGAACCGGCAGAGCCTGACCTATGCCCAGATGCCGGCCTCCATCAAGGACGCGGTGGTGGCGGCGGAGAACCGCAGCTTCTGGAGCGACCGCGGCATTTCCCCGTCGGGCATCATCCGGTCCGCCTGGACCATCGCCCGCGGTGGTGAGGTCCAGGGCGGTTCCACCATCACCCAGCAGTACATCAAGGTGCTCTACCTGAGCCAGGACCGCACCATGTCCCGCAAGCTGCGGGAGCTGGCGCTGGCCACCAAGATGGGCAAGGAGATGCCCAAGGAGGAGATCCTCCAGGGTTACCTGAACACCATCTACTACGGCCGCGGCGCCTACGGCATCCAGGCCGCCAGCAAGAGCTACTTCAATGTCGACGCCAAGGACCTGACCATTCCGCAGGCCGCGGTGCTGGCCAGCGTGCTGAACAACCCGTCGGCCTATGACCCGTCGGCCGCCAAGGGCAACAAGGACCGGCTGCTGGGCCGCTACCGCTATGTGCTGCAGGGCATGCAGGAGGCCGGCAAGATCACCCCCGCGCAGTACGCGCAGTGGTCCAAGGCGCTGCCCACCTTCCCGGACATCCCGCTCAACCAGCGCTGGTCGGGCACCAATGGCTACCTGCTGAAGATGGTGCAGAACGAGCTGATGGCCAAGGGCCTCACCCAGGGTCAGATCGAGGGCGGTGGCCTGCAGATCACCACCACCTTCGACGAGAAGCTGCAGAAGCGGGCCGTCGACGTGGGCAGCTACTACAAGAAGATCGTCGGGGCCAATGGTGAGGGCGGTGCCGCCGCCATCCATCCGGCGATCGCCTCGGTCAAGGTGGGCACCGGCGAGGTGCTGGCCGCCTATGGCGGCGCCGACTACATCAAGAACACCCGCAACTGGGCCACGACGGACCGCCCGGCGGCCTCCACCTTCAAGACCTACGCGACGATCGCGGGTCTGCGTGGCGGGCTCAGCCTGCGCTCCAGCCTGAACGGTGACACCTACACCCCGCGCGGCGATTCGGTGCCGATCCGCAACGAGTTCCAGATGCAGTACGGCACCGTCACCCTGCGCAAGGCGTTGGCGGAGTCCATCAACACCGCCTTCGTGGACATGACGGAGAAGATCGACAACGGCCCGCAGGCCATCATCAAGGCCGCCAATGACGCGGGCGTGCCCAAGGGCGCCGGCTGGGACCCCAATGGCCGGGTGGCGCTGGGCATCGCCGAGGTCAGCCCGCTGGAGAACGCCGGCGGCTTCGCCACCCTGGGCAATGACGGTGTGCACGTGGCCAACCACGTGGTCAAGGAGGTCAAGGACGCCAAGGGCAAGGTGATCTACTCCGCCGACACCAAGGGCAAGCAGTCGGTCGAGAAGGGCATCGCCCGGGACGTCACCTCCGCCCTGACCTCGGTGGTCAGCAGCGGCACCGGTGGCCGGGTCTCCGGGATGGGCTTCGAGGTGGCCGGCAAGACGGGCACCAATGGCGTCGAGCGCAATGGGAAGAACATCATCACCTCGGCCTGGTTCACCGCCTACACCCCGCAGATCTCCACTGCGGTGATGTTCGTGGCCGGGGACGACGGCAACGGCTCGCTGGACAACTACCGCCAGCCGGGAGACAGCGCCTTCTTCGGCGGCACCTATCCGGCCATGGTGTGGCGGGACTTCATGAAGGTGGCCATGGAGGGCCAGGATGAGAAGTCCTTCCCGGAGGCCGCCAACGTGAACTACGGCGAGGAGAAGGGCCGGGTCTACGTGCCGCGCCCCAGCCGCACCGCCACCAGTCAGGGCAATGGTTCGTCCGACGGCGCCTCCCAGAAGCCCAGCGAGCAGCCGAGCAGCCAGGCGTCGGCCAGCAAGCCGGACACCGCCAGCGCGCAGCCCTCGGCTACCGCGACGGGCACCGCGCCGGGCGCCACCAGCAAGCCGACCGCCACCGCGCAGCAGACGACGTCGGCGCCCAAGCAAACCACCACCGCACCCAAGCAGACCAGCACCAAGGCGACGGCACCGGCCACCAGCAAGGCCGCCACCCAGCCCACCCGGGCCACCACGACGCAGAAGGCCACCGCCAAGACCACCGGTCAGGGCAACGGCACCAGTGGTCAGGGCTCGGGCGGTCAGGCCACCGGTGGCCAGGGCGCGGGCAAGGCCACCGCCGGATCCGGCGGGAACGGCTGACCCATGCCCGGCTCGACCCACGCCCCACCCCGTCTGGACCTCGACGCCAGGCTGGGTGGCCCGGTGGGGCGGCATGCCCGTCGCGGCGGGCTGTGGTTCAACCCGGCGCCGTGGGCGTTGCTTCTGGCGACGCTGACCTGGCTGGCGACCCTGCTGCGGCACCGGCCCTGCCAGCAGTACCAGGACGGCAAACCCGTCGACGCCTTCCTGCGGCTGTGCTATTCCGACATCCCGCTGCTCTACCAGAACACCCTGCTGGGCCGCGGCGGGATGCCCTTCCGTGACGTGCCGCTGGACCGCCCGCCATTGGTGGGTGTGCTGGTGCTGCTCTCCCGGGGGCTCGCCACGGTCTTCGGCGCCAAGCCGATCGACCAGGCCACCGGCCAGCAGATGGTGGACGGCGCGCACCTGTTCTTCCTGACCAGCGCGGTGCTGCTCTTCTGCTGCTTCCTGGCGCTGGTGGGGTGCGCGCTGCTGCTGGGGCGCGGTTCCGCCCGGGGGCTGGCCCACAGTCCGTCGGGCCGCCTGCGCAGCTGGGACGCGCTGCTGGTGGCCGGGGCCCCCGGCATCCTGACCGGCGCGCTGGTCAGCTGGGACCTGCTGGCGGTGGCCCTGACCGCCGCGGGGCTGCTGGCCTGGGCGCTGCGCCGGCAGACGGCCACCGGGGTGCTGCTGGGGTTGGCGATCTGCGCCGGCTTCTGGCCGGTGCTGGTGCTGATCGGGCTCGGAATGCTCTGCCTGCGGGCGGGCCGCCCCTCGCCCTGGCTCACCACGGCGGGCTGGGCCGCGCTGGTGTGGGCCGCGGTGAACCTGCCGCTGATGCTCTCCCAACCGTCGGGTTGGACCTCCTTCTTCACCGCCTGGCAGCGTCGCGGCCCGGACCTAGGCTCGGTCTGGTTCGTGCTCAAGGCGGCCGGGGTGCAGATCCCGATGCTGTCCACCCTGGTGCTGGTGTTGATGTTGACCTGGCTGGCGTGGGTGGCGCACCTGGTGCGGCGCGCCCCGCGTCGCCCCCGGGTGGGGCAGGTGGTCTTCCTACTGGTGGCCGGCTGGCTGCTGCTGAACAAGGTCTACTCGCCGCAGCAGGTGCTGTGGCTGGTGCTGCTGGTGCCGTTGGCCCGGCCGAAGGTCTCCGACTGGGCAGTCTGGTCGGCCGCCGAGGTCTTCTACTGCTGGGCGGTCTGGGGGCACCTGGGCGGGCAGCTCTCACCCGGCGACGGCAGCCCCGACGTGCTCTACTGGGGCGCCATCGGGCTGCGGGTGCTGGTGCTGGGCTGGCTGGTGGCCCAGGTCCGCTACGACGTGCTGCACCCCTGGCTGGACCCGGTGCGTACCCCGCTGGTGGACGACCCGATTGGCGGCGTGCTGGACCATGCCGTCGACCGGCCGCTGGGGGCCCGGGAAGGGGAGCTCAGCCTGTTCGGCCACGCAGAGGAGGATCCCGACCCCACCGTGGACCCGGAAGCGGGTGGAGGGGCCGCGACGGACTCGGCTGACGCGGCTGGGCCCAACGACGGGGATTGGCCCGCGCGCCCGCGTCGGGGAGCCCCGGAATGAGCACGGTGCCCGGCCATCGGCTCCCCGCCCGGCTCTCCTCCGACGCATGGTGGGTGGCTCGCTGCTGGCTGCTCAGCCGGGGGCTGCTGCTGGCCGTCGCCCTGTTGGCGATGATCACCCAGCGTCGTTCCGGGCATGACCTGCTGGGTGCCTGGGATGCCGCGCACTTCCAGGCGATCGCCGCCCATGGCTATGCCAACCCGATTGACCGGGCCTTCTTCCCCGGCCTGCCGCTGCTGCTGCGCGCCGCGCACACCGTCGGGATCCCGATGGGCCTGGCCGGGGTGGGGATCGCCGCGGTCTGTTCCGCCCTGGCCGCCTGGGCGCTGCTGCGGCTGGGGGGCCCGGTGGCGGCCGGGCTGTGGCTGTTCGCGCCGACGACGGTCTTCACCGCCGTCGGCTACACTGAGGCGCCGTTCTGCGCCGCCGCCTTCTGGGCCTGGGAACGGGCCCGCAACCGGCACTGGGGGCAGGCGGCGCTGTTGACCGGTCTGGCCTGCAGCTTCCGGGTCTCGGGGCTCTTCCTGATCGGCGCGCTGGGTCTGCTGGCGCTCACCCAGCACGGCCTTCCCGCCGCGAAGCGCCTGGCCCATGCCGCCCTGGTGGCCGGCGCCTTTGTCGTGCTGTTCGGCTATGCCGCCTACCTGCACCACCTGACCGGCTCCTGGAAGGCCTGGTTCGAGGCCCAGCAGAGCGGCTGGAACCGCGGCTTCACCAATCCGCTGGACGCGCTGGAGCACACCCTGGCCGCCGCCAAGCCGTCACGTTGGCCGGACCGGCCGGCCGTTGCGACGGTCTTCGCCGCTGAGGTGGTCTCGATGGCGGTGGGCGCCGCGCTGACCGTCGTGCTGCTGTGGCGGCGACGCGTGGCCGAGGCGGGCTGGGTGGGGGTGCAGGTCTTCGCCTTCGCCACCTCCTGGTGGTTCATGAGCGTGAACCGCGCGGTGCTGCTCTGGTTCCCGCTGTGGCTGCTGCTGGCCGAGCTGGCCCGGGTGGGCTTCGGCGCTTCGGCCGGGGGACTCCTCGACAGCCTCGATGATCGTGGTGACGTGGGGCGGTCCGTGGGCCTGTCGGAGGGCAGGAATCGAGCGATGGCTGCGACGGCCCCAGCCGCCGCGGCGGGACGGCATGCCTCGGGCGGGCCGGTGCTGCCGGCGCCGGTCCTGGCCAGCCGCGCGGCCGTGATCGCCTTCTCCGCCGGCAGTGTGCTGGTGATGCTGTGGTGGGCTTGGCAGTTCTTCACCGGCGCCTGGGCCAGCTGACCTGCGGCAGGCACTTTGCGCAGGATGGGCGAGGTGCTGATCCGCCGCATGCTGGCGCCCAAGGACTCTGGTCAGTTGACCCGGTGCCAAAGTTGGCAGCCCAGCGGTCGCAGAAACCGATTGGACACGTTCAAATCCACAAAAGTCTGCCAACTTTGGCGGGCCCTTGCCCGGGCGCCGGCGTTACGGGGTCTCGCCGGGATCAACCTTCGCCATGGGCGCGGGCGCCGGGGCACTGTCAACAGCAGAACCGCCGGGTGTGCCGAGTCCACCCCCGTGAGGTCGGGTGCTGGGAGGTGGGGGTGCGTGGGTCACGGAGACGGCCTCACACCGCGAGAGGGCAGGGTGCTGCGTCTTGAGGGGCAGGACCTTGGCGGCCCTGGATGCCCCGACGGCACCATCACCATGACCCGGGTCCGCGTGCCCGGCTTGACAGGAACCAGCTGCAGATCAGTCCTGCTCGGCCTGCGCGATGCCCTGCTTCTCGTCCTCGGTGACCTCGCTGCCGTCGCCCCCATCCTGCCGGGAGCCGAAGCCGTCGTCGTACTGCTTGGCCACCAGCAGGGACAGGCCCATGAAGATCACCAGCAGGCCCGCCATCCCCCAGGAGACCAGGCTCATGGTCTGGTGGATGGAGCTGTGGAAGCGCCAGATCAGGGTCAGCGGCACCGCCATGTAGGCCAGGGCGAAGCACAACATCACACCCTGCCGGCGGACGGTCAGGAAGAGCATGGAGACCGGCGAGGTGACGAAGTTCAGGTAGAGCCAGGGCACCAGGATCCGGGCCATCTCCCCGGCGGGCCGCCAGTTGCCGCCCAGCACGAAGGGGAAGAGCCACGGCGCCAACAGCCAGATCAGGGTGAACGGCACGATGCCCACCGCCAGGGAGCGGAGCATGGCATTGCGCACCACCGCGAACATCTGGCCGCGACGGGTGGTGGCCAGCTTCTGGAAGAAGACCTGGCTCAGGGCCCCGTTGATCAGGCCCATGGGCATCTGCAGCAGGGACCAGGCCTGGGTGAACTGGCCCAGCAGGGCCTTGCTGAAGAAGACACCGATCAGGATGTTGATGCCCTGCAGCCGGAAGGTGTCCACCAGGGCATTCGGCCCGTTGACCAGCGGCATCTTGCGATACTCCTTGGCCATCGCCAGCGCCGAGTCCCCGGGCTGCGGGGCGGTTTCCCGTCGGGTCAGCCGCCACAGGTTCAGGCTGCTGAACCACTGGCCCACCAGGCTGCCCAGCACCAGGCCCACCGGGCCGCCCAGCGCCAGACCGACCCCCAACTGGGTGCCGACGGTGCCCACCGACTGGCCCATCCGGTTGCGGGCCATCTCCTTGTACCGCTTGCGCCGGTTGAGCCAGTACTGCCGGCTGCTGATCTGGGTCATGGCCAGCACCAGCAGGCCCACCGCCGGCAGGTAGGGCGCCAGCTCCGGATGCCGCATGGCTCCGGCGATCGGGCGTGCCCAGAGGGTGAGCACCAGCGTGGTCAGCAGGGAGACCCCCAGCGCGATCCGGCTGGCCAGTTTCACCAGGGCCCGGGCGTCGGAGTCCTCCTCCGGCATCACGACGGCCAGGTCATAGCGCAGGGCACCGACGGTGACCACGCCCGTCGCCAGCGCCATGTAGAGCCCGTAGAGGCCGAAGTCCTCCGGGGTGTAGAGCCGGGTGAGGATGGGGCGGGCCGCCAGCGGGATCACCTGGGCCACGGCGGTGCCGGTCATCAACGTCAGCACGTGCCGCAGGAACTGGTTGGAGCGCAGCTTTCCCAGCCGGGACGGGGTGGGTGTGGTCTCGCTCATCAGTCTCCTACGGGGAAGGTCGGCGGGGGCAAGCCTAACCCGGGCCCTCCCGGCATCGGCTGAGAGCCGACGTCGGTGACCTGTGCGAGCATGGACGCAGTCTGGGAAGGAATGAGCTGATGACACGTCTTGCGATCGGCCCCGCCAACTATGCCGGGCAGGCCCACGCCTGGGCCAAGGCCGTCGAGCGCCACCTCGGGGTGCCCGCCGACTCCTTCAACCGGGGCCCGGTGCGGCGGCATGAATTCCGGTTCGACACGGACCGTCAGATCCCGGCACCGGTCTTCTTCGCACCGCTGCTGCGCAAGGCCCGGATGAAGTCCTTCCTGCGTCGCTACAGCCATGTGGCGCTGGACGGCTACCAGACCTTCTTCCAGGTGCCGCAGCGCCGGGACCTGGCCGCCGACGTCGCCTTCCTACGCGAGGCCGGCTTCCCCGTCGCGCTGCTGGCGCACGGCACGGACATCCGTCGGCCCGATGCGCACATCGCCCGCCACCAGCACTCCTACTTCCTGGAGGGCGACGAGGCCTGGCGGCAGGTGCAGCAGGCCCGCGCGGACCGCAACAACCGGATTGCCCAGAGCGCCGGGGTGCCGCTGTTCGTCTCCACTCCGGACCTGTTGCAGGACCAGCCCGACGCCACCTGGCTGCCGATCTGCCTGGACCCGTCGGGCTACCTGAACGACGCTCCGCTGCTGGAGCGACGGGTGCCGCGGGTGCTGCACATGCCCAGCCGCGCCGTCCCGCCGATCAAGGGCACCCAGTACGTGGAGCCCGTGCTGCGCAGGCTGCACGACGAGGGACTGGTGGAATACGTCACCCCGCCGCGGATGCCGCACCGGGAGGTGCCCGGCTTCCTGCGCACAGTGGACATCGTGATCGACCAGCTGCTGGCCGGCACCTACGGCGTCACCGCGATCGAGGCGATGGCCAGCGGCCGGGTCACCGTGGCCGCGGTGGGGCAGAGCACCGTCGACGTGATGCCGGCGGCCCCACCCCTGGTGGACGCCACCCCGGACAGCCTGGAAGAGGTGATCCGGGGCCTGGTGGCGGACCGGGAGGCGTCCCGGGAGACGGCCGCGCGCGGCACCGCCTTCGTCCAGCGCTGGCACGACGGGCGCCACTCCGCCAACCAGCTGGCCGCCTTCCTTGGGGTGGAACCCAGGCCCCTGTGAGCCCCGATGAGCCCGCCCCGGTGAGCCGTCAGGCCGGCTCGGCGGGGGACAGGTCCTCGGCCACGGTCCGGGCGCGCTGCAGCCAGGAGTGCTCGACGCGATGCGCCACCAGCTGCTGGTGCTGCTCCCGGATCCGTTCCGGGTGTCGGGCCAGGTCGCGCAGCAGGTCCGCGGCCGCCTCCACGGTGTACGGGATGGTCCAGCCGAAGCCGTTCTCCCGCACCACCTCCCCACACAGCGTGCCCTCGCTGGCCAGGATCGGCCGGGCCTGACCGACGTACTCGTACATCTTCACCGGGGCGGCGAAGGTCCAGTAGTCGTGCGGCTCCACGAACAGGGCCGCGGTGTTGGCCTGCGCATAGTAGGGGGCCAGCTCCTCCCCGGAGGCATGCACCACCCGGACCGGGCCACCCAGGAAGGCCTCGTAGTGCTCCTTCTGGCCCTCGAACTGGTTGGCGTGGGTACACATGGTCAGGCTCACGTCATGGCCCTCCGCGGCCACCAGCTGCACCGCCTCCAACAGCTTGGGCAGGTGGTAGTGGCCGCCCAGGCCGCCGACATAGAACAGGTGCACCCCGTCGGCGGGCGGCTCGCTCACCGCGGGCATGGCATGGCCCGGTGGCAGGGCCCGGGTGCGCAGGGTGCCGACCGGCACATGCGGCGCCATCTCGGCCGACGGCAGGTAGAGCACGTTCAGGCAGCGCTGGTAGGCACGCAGGTCATAGCGGTAGGCCGCCAGCGCCGCGTGCTTCTTGAGCGGGTTCATCCCGGCGCCGTAGCTGTCCAGGGACCAGTGGATGTCCCGGTAGAAGAGCCCCACCGGGGTGCCGGCGGCGCGCAGCGCACCCAGCAGGGTGAAGTCCAGCCGCGGGTGCAGCGGCAGGTGGTGCGGGTCCGTCATCGACGTCGGCATGGTGGACGATTCGGAATAGCAGAAGTCAAAGGTGGTGCCGGCGGCCAGCGCCTCCCGGACCCGACGGGCCGCCGTCGCCCGCTCCTTGGCGTAGCCGGTGACCTCCCACACCTCGTAGCCCAGCTCCTCGAAGGCGTCCCGCATCCGCACCGGGCGGATCCCGCTGGCCGTGGTGGCCTGGCGGTTCAGCGGCAGGGGCGTGTGGAAGACCATGCGACGGGCCTGGGTGTCGAACATGCGTCGATCCTACCGACGCCCCGCCCGGGGCTAGGCTGCTGGCGTGAGTACCGCCCCCCAGCTTCCCGCCGCCCGCCTGTCCCGGTTGGTGCCCTCCCGGCCGGATCTTCCCCTGGCCCTGCTGGCCCTGGGGCTGGCCGCGATGCAGTTCGTCGACCTGCGGATCGGCCTGCACGGGAAGCCGGAGCTGTGGTCCTTCTTCCTGATCGGCTTCACCGGGTTGTCCCTGCTCTGCCTGCCCGCGCTGCTGCGTCGCGACGCCCTGACCCGGGCCGGGCGGGTGGTCCTGGCCAGCGGCCTGGTGCTGTTCGGCTGGGCGTTCTGGAGCGCGTCGCAGACCATCCTGCCGCGCATCCTGAAGCCCTGGGTGGTGATCGGGCGGCACTACCTGTTCTTCCCGCTGGCGACGGCCGTGGTCACCATGCTGGCGGCCTGGGGTCTGGCCGCGGCCATCGGTGGTGCCAGGGCCCGGCAGGCGCTGTGGCTGGGGGCCGTCACCATCACCGCCACCACCCTGCTGGCGGGGCCCCGGACCATGCTGGCCCGGCACTCCATCCGGCTGGGCACCGGGATGGGCGGCGCCGCCATCTTCCACGTCGTGCTGCTGCTGTGCCTGGGGATCCTGCTGGCCGCCGGGCTGCGGGGGGAGCGACGGGTGGTGAGCCTGGCCGGAGCCGCCCTGTGCGCCGCCGGCATCCTGCTCACCGGTTCCCGGGCCGGGCTGGCCTGTCTGCTGTGCTTCATCACGCTGATGGTGCTGCTCTACGGGCTGCGCGGTCATGCCCGGCTGGCCGGTGCCCTGCTGGGCGGGGTGGCGGTGCTGCTGGGGGCGGTGCTGGCCTTCGTCCCCGGCTCCAGCCGGCTGCTGACCAGCGGTGACCTGGGCCGCCAGGCCAATCTGGCCACCGCCCTCCAGGCGTGGCAGACCAGCTGGGAGAACCAGGTCTTCGGGATCGGGTCCGGGCGGCTGTGGCCCTGGTATGCCTTCGAGACCGGTCTGGCGCCCATCCCGTGGCGGGGGCTGGTGCAGACGGGCTTCGGGCGGGCCGTGACCAACCCGCACTCGGTCTTCCTCGGGGTGCTGGTGGAGCTGGGCTTGCTGGGGATGGTGCCGCTGCTGGTTCTGCTGGGCACTGTGCTGGTGGTGGCGTGGCGACGCTGGCGGGCCCTGGCCGCGGAGCGGGGAACCGCCGCGCTTGCCGACGTGCTGCCGCTGCTGGCCGTCGTGGCCACCATCCCGGCCTTCCTGTTCGACTTCTACCTGTTCAAGAACTACGCCGTCAGTTTCTGGTGGTGGCTGGTGGTCGCCCTGTTGCTGGGGGTGGGTGGCCGCCGGGGCGTCGATCCGGCGCCGTCCACCGCCGACCACCACCCCACCGCCGGTGAGGAGCCCGCATGACCCGGATCGTGATCATCACCCGCGCCTTCCCCTGGCTGCCGGGGGAACAGTTCGTCGAGCCCGAGGCGCCCTACTGGGCCCGGGAGGACGCCGAGGTGATCGTGATGCCCTGGCACATGGACGGCGAGCCCCGGCCGCTGCCCGACGGGGTCCGCGTCGACGACTGCATCAACCGGATCACCCCGGCCCAGCGCAAGCGCGCCCGGCTGCGGGCGCTTGGCCACCCCCTGCTGCGCCGGGAACTGCTCTGGCTGGCCCGCCACCGACGGCTGAACCGGGCCACCGCCACGGAGGTGGTGCGCAGCGTCGGCGGCGCCCTGGCGCATCGCGACGCGCTGGCTGCCTGGATTGCCCAGCACGGACCGATCGACGTCGTCTATACCTACTGGTGGGATGTCTGGACCTATGGTGCGCAGCTGCTCAAGGGCGCGGGCGTCGGGCATGTGGTCACCCGCGCGCACGGCCGGGACCTGTACGAGAGCCGGCATCCCAGCGGCTATCTGGGGCTGAAGCGGCTGCTGGGTCCGCAGCTGGACGCCCAGCTGGCCATCTCCACCGACGGCCGGCGCACCGTGATCGAGCAGTACGGGCTGCCGCCCCGGATCGTGCAGCTCAGCCCCCTGGGCGTCGAGCTGCCGGCGGAGCCGGCCCCGAGCTCACCGGACGGGGAGCTGCACCTGCTGAGCACCGCCCAGCTCTACCCGGTCAAGCGGGTGGACCGGCTGGTCGACGCCCTGGAGCTGCTCTGCCGGCAGCACCCGGAACTGCAGGTGCGCTGGACCCACTTCGGCGCCGGTGAGCTCTTCGACGACCTCCAGGCCAGGGTCCAGGCGCTGGCCGGGCTGCCCAACCTGCACGTCCGGCTGCCCGGCAGCGTGGACAATGCCACCGTCCGGCAGCACCTCCACGCCGGCCCGGTGGACTTGTTCGTCAACACCTCGGAGTCCGAGGGGGTGCCGGTCTCCATCATGGAGGCGATGGCCTTCGGCGTGCCCAGCCTGGCGCCCGCGGTGGGCGGCATCCCGGACCTGGTGCCGGCGGCCGGCCCGGGCGGCGAGCTGCTCTCGGCGGCGCCCGACGGTGCGGAGCTGGCCGACGCCCTTTGGCGCTGGCACGGCCGGGCCAAGGATCCGGCGGAGCGCGCGGCCGCCCGGAAGGTCGTCGCCGACGGCCATGACCAGGCCAGGAACTACCCGTCGCTGATGGCTCAGCTGGTGGCCCTGGCCGGCACCGCGGCCGGGGCCTGAGCGGAGTCCGCGGCAGCAAGCTGCTGCGCCCGCTCTGCCAGGTGCCACCGGCGCACGTGCGCCATGGCGACGATCAGCCACAGCCACACCAGGTGATAGCGCAGGGTGGAGGAGGTGACCACGCCCAGCAGCGGGTAGAGCGCGGTGACCGTGACGGCGCTGACCGCGCGCCAGCCGGGATTGGGCCGACGGGTGAGCAGCCCGCGGTGCACGACGGTCCACCAGCAGGCCAGGTAGAAGGCCAGGGCCGGCAGGCCGTACCAGAGCACCACCTCAATCAGCAGGTTGTGCGGGTCCATCAGGGTGCGGGTGAAGCGCAGCCCCGCGGCCCGGGTGTATTCGGCATAGGAACCGAAGCCGATCAGGGTCCGCACCGGCTCACCCGCCAGCACCTTGCCAATCAGCTGGGCAATCGCCACCCGCTGGAAGTTCGAGTTGTCCTGCATCCACGGGCTCAGCGCCAGCCCCACCGCGCCGCCGGAGCAGACCAGCAGGAAGCAGAAGACGGCCCGTTCCCGGATGGCCCGGGGCCGCAGCGTGCGCACCGAGAGCGCCAGGATCACCAGGGTGGCGGCGGCCAGGCCCAGCAGGCAGCCGCGGGAGCCCATGTGGGTGATGAAGAAGGCCGCGCTGCCCAGGATGGCCCACCGGCCCAGCCGCACCGGCAGCGACGCGTCGTGCTGGAAGACCAGCTTGGCCAGGATCACGGTGCACAGCAGCACCATCGCCACCGAGTAGTCGTTGTAGTTCGGGAAGAAGGCGCTGACATAGAACCGGTTGCGCACGATGGCGGCCGTGGTGTTCCCGCCGGGGTAGAGCACGCTGATGAACTTGAAGCCCGTGACGGCCTCGAAGACCGAGATTGCCCAGGTCAGCAGCAGGCCCAGGTAGAGGCCGTCCAGCAGCCGGTCCGCCGCCCGCGTCATCCGTCCGGTGGAGAAGACCGCGCCGGCCATCAGGATGGCGGCCAGGATCACCACGAAGTTGTTGGCGGTGCTGGGCAGCTGCTGCGGGACAAAGACCAGCACCGAGACCAGCGAGGCGCCCGCGCACCAGGCCAGCAGCCGACGCAGCGCCAGCGGCCAGCGCACCCCGCGTCGCCAACCCTGGACGGCAATCACCACCGCGGGCAGCCCCAGCAGCGCCAGGAAGCTCATCGGCACCCGGGCCGTGATCAGGGCGCCGGCCAGGGTGAGCAGCAGCGTCGCATCCCGCCGCTCGATCGGCCCGGTCAGGCGCAGCCGGGGCAGCAGCAGCCGGGGGATGACGGGCATCAGGCCGCGGACTTGTTGCGGCGCCGGGCGCTGCGCCAGTCCAGCACGACGGCGGCCAGCAGGGCGGCCACCAGGCCGGCGGCGATCCCATTGCGCACGCCGGCGAAGCGCGACGGCGCCGTCATCGTGCCGTCGTCGGTCTGGGTCACCGTCTTGGCGTCCTCCACCAGCACCAGGGTGGGCATCTCGGCCTTGGGCTCCTTGATGATCTGCGGAGCCAGCTCCACCAGCTCCTCGGCGCACGCCTGGCCCAGCTTGAGGGCCTCCTCCTCGCTGGGCGCCTTTGCGTTGATGGCCAGCAGCAGCGAGCCGCCGCCCCAGAAGATGGTGCAGCGGTCCCGCACCTCGTCGGAGGTGGGGGTGCCGCCCAGCTTCTTGGAGACGGCCTCGGTGAACAGCGGCACGTCCTCCAGAGCGACGAAGGTGCGCATCAGCTGGGGCAGCAGCTCCACCTGCGGATTGCTCATGGCGGTCTCGGAGGCCTTCGGCTGCACCATCACGTGGGCCTTGGCCGCGTGCTCCTCGGGAGCCGAGACGGGGCCGCCCCGCATCCCCAGCAGGCTGACCGCGATCATCGTCACCAGACCCACCAGGGCGGCGGGCACCAGGAAGCGCTTCAGACCGGTCACGTAGCCGATCAGGTCAAAGGTCTCGTCATTCTCCACGCTGCGATGCTACCGGCCCACACACCGCATGCCCGTCATGAATGCTTCGGTGGGCCTTTCGTCGCGTCGCCTTCATGCTGCAATACCGGACGCGGTAGCCTGTGGAGAGATTCGACACCTGCCTGTGGAGGCCAAGTGAACAACGTACGCATTCAACCCACCGCTGATCTGGATGACGGCGTCACCATCGGTGACGGCTCCTCGGTCTGGCACCTGGCGCAGGTGCGCCACGGCGCCGAGCTCGGGACCAATGTGATCGTCGGTCGTGGCGCCTACATCGGTGAGGGCGTGCATGTGGGCAACAACTGCAAGATCCAGAACTACGCGCTGGTCTACGAGCCGGCCCATCTGGAGGACGGCGTGTTCATTGGCCCGGCGGTGGTGCTGACTAATGACCATTTCCCGCGCGCGATCAATCCGGATGGCACGGTCAAGTCGGCCTCGGACTGGGAGCCGGTGGGGGTGACCCTGAAGGAGGGTTGCTCCGTGGGTGCCCGCGCCACCTGCGTCGCCCCGGTGACGATTGGCCGCTGGGCCACCGTCGCGGCGGGTTCCGTGGTGGTCAAGGACGTTCCGGACTACGCGCTGGTGGCTGGTGTTCCGGCGCGTCGGATCAAATGGGTGGGCCGCTCCGGCTTTCCGCTGGCCGAGGACGGCACGGACGCTGCTGGCAAGAAGCAGTTCCGCGACGAGAAGACGGGCGATGTGTTCGTCGAGGACAACGAGGTTTTGACCCTGGTGGCCGAGGGGTCCGCCAGCACCGACATGGAGGAAGACAAGTGACTGAAGCGTTCATCCCGCCGGCCAAGCCGATTGTTGGCGAGGAGGAGATCGAGGCCGTCACGCGTGTGATGCGTACCGGCATGCTGGCCCAGGGCCAGGAGGTGGCTGATTTCGAGGCCGAGTTCGCGGCGCAGTTCACCCCGGGCCGTCAGGCCGTGGCGGTGAACTCGGGCACGTCGGCCCTGCACATTGGTCTGTTGTCCGCGGGTATCGCTGCTGGTGACGAGGTGATCGTGCCGTCGTTCACTTTCGCGGCGACGGCGAACTCGGTGGCGTTGACGGGTGCGACCCCGGTCTTTGCCGACATCGAGCCGGATTCCTTCTGCTTGGACCCGAAGAGTGTCGAGGCGTCGATCACGGACAAGACCAAGGGCATCATGCCGGTGCACCTGTATGGGCATCCGGCCAACATGAAGGCGCTCAAGGAGATCGCGGACAAGCACGGCCTGCTGCTGTTCGAGGATGCCGCGCAGGCTCATGGCGCGTCGCTGGATGGTACTGCGGTGGGGTCGTGGGGCACGTTTGGTGCGTTCTCCCTGTACCCGACCAAGAACATGACCTCGGGTGAGGGTGGCATGATCACCGTCGCGGATGCCGAGGTGGAGC
>NZ_JBCDMW010000043.1:0-56193 GCF_038433155.1 Luteococcus sp. H101 | reverse complement strand
ACCACACCGGGGGTGATTCCTCGCAACCTGCACCGAACATGCTCCCAGAGCATGTTCAGACCACCATCACCCCTAGCCGCCACGAATGAAATCAGTCAGGCTGTACACACATTTCTGCCGCTAACCCGGATCGGGCAGAATGAGGACGTCCCATTGCGGCACCCGTCCCCAGTCTGGGCGTGTGCCATGCCCGAAAGGAAGTACCCCGTGTCCGTCACCATCACCATTGAGCGAGCAGGCGAACGAGCCGAGCAGGTGATCGAGACCACCACCACGGGGCTGGACCTGTTCGGCCAGGACCGCTCTATCGTCGCGATGCACGTGAACGGCGAGACCCGTGACCTGGCGGCCGAGCTGACCGACGGGGATGTCGTCGAGCCGGTGGAGATGACCAGCGACGAGGGGCTGTCCATCGTGCGCCACTCCGCCGCCCACGTCGCCGCCCAGGCCGTGCAGAACCTCTTCGTCGACGCCAAGTTGGCCATCGGCCCGCCCATCACCGACGGCTTCTACTACGACTTCCAGTGCGATCCGCTCACCCCGGAAGACCTGAAGGCGATCGAGAAGCAGATGCAGCGGATCGTGAAGGAACGGCAGCGGTTCGTCCGTCGCGTGGTGACCGAGGAGGAGGCCGTCGAGGCGGAGAAGAACGAGCCCTTCAAGCTGGAGCTGATCCAGGACAAGGGCGGCAACCACGACGACGGCTCGTCGGTGGAGGTGGGTGGCGCCGAGCTGACCATCTACGACAATGTCCGTCGAGACGGCTCGGTGGCCTGGTACGACCTGTGCCGCGGCCCGCACGTCCCGCACACCGGCTACATCAACGCCTTCGCCCTGACCAAGAGCTCGGCCGCCTACTGGCGCGGTGACCAGGCCCAGGCGCCGTTGCAGCGGCTCTACGGCACCGCCTGGGCCAGCAAGGAAGACCTGAAGGCCTACCAGACCCGGCTGGCCGAGGCCGCCAAGCGCGACCACCGCAAGCTGGGCGCGGAGCTGGATCTGTACTCCTTCCCGGAGATCCTGGGCGCCGGCCTGCCGGTCTTCCACCCCAAGGGTGGCGTGATCAAGCGGGCGATGGAGGACTACGTCCGCCAGGCGCACATCGAGAATGGCTTCCAGTACGTCGGCACCCCGCACATCGCCAAGGAGGACCTGTACTACACGTCGGGTCACCTGCCCTACTACGGCGACTTCATGTTCCCGGCGATCGACGACGACGGGCAGAACTACCGCCTCAAGGCGATGAACTGCCCCATGCACAACCTGATCTACTCGTCCCGCGGACGCTCCTACCGGGAGCTGCCGCTGCGGCTGTTCGAGTTCGGCACCGTCTACCGCAACGAGAAGTCCGGCGTGCTGCAGGGCCTGACCCGGGTGCGCTCCATCACCCAGGACGACTCCCACAGCTATGTCCGCAATGACCAGGTGGCCCAGGAGATCAAGCACCTGCTGAACTTCGTGCTGCAGCTGCTGCGCGACTTCGGCCTGGACGACTTCTACCTGGAGCTGTCCACCCGGGACGAGGACGGCAAGAAGAAGGACAAGTTCCTGGGCACCGACGAGCAGTGGGCCACCGCCACCGAGACGTTGCGCGAGGTGGCCGTCGAGTCCGGCCTGGAGTTGGTGGCCGACCCGGGGGGCGCCGCCTTCTACGGCCCCAAGATCTCCATCCAGGCCAAGGACGCGATCGGCCGGACCTGGCAGATGTCCACCATCCAGCTGGACTTCATGCAGCCGGAACGCTTCGGGCTGCAGTACACCGCGCCCGACGGCAGCCACCAGCAGCCGGTGATGATCCACTCCGCCAAGTTCGGCTCCATCGAGCGCTTCCTGGGCGTGCTGGTGGAGCACTATGCGGGTGCCTTCCCGGTCTGGCTGAGCCCGGTGCAGGTGCTGGGCGTTCCCGTGGCCGCGGAGTTCAACGACTACCTCTCTGAGGTGCTGGACCAGCTGACCAAGCAGGGTATCCGGGTGGAGATGGACGCCTCCGACGACCGCTTCCCGAAGAAGATCCGCAATGCCACCAAGGACAAGGTGCCCTTCATCCTGATTGCTGGTGGCGAGGACCGGGATGCCGGGGCCGTGAGCTTCCGCTTCCGCGACGGCTCCCAGCGCAATGGGGTTCCGGTGGCCGAGGCCGTCGAGCTGATCCGGGAGTGGAGCCAGTCCCGTCGCAATGACAGCCCGAGCGCTGCGGAGGCGGAGACCGAGGCGGGGGAGCAGGCCTGATGGGGGCCGACGAGCAGCAGGTCAGGCTGGACTTCGCGGAGTCCATGGCCGGGGTCCCGGACGCCTTCCAGCGGCTGTGGACCCCGCACCGGATGGCCTACATCAAGGGGGATTCCAAGCCGGCCGATGCCACCGAGAAGCAGTGCCCCTTCTGCGTCAAGCCCCAGGGCGACGACGATGACTCCCTGATCGTGCACCGGGGCAAGACCTGCTTCGTGGTGATGAACCTGTTCCCGTACTCGCCCGGCCACCTGCTGGTCTGCCCCTACCGGCACATCAGCTGGTACACCGACGCCAATGCGGAGGAGGTGGCCGAGATTGCCGAGCTCACGCGCACGGCGATGGAGGTCCTCGGCCGGGTCTCCCGTCCAGCGGGTTTCAACCTGGGGATGAACCAGGGCGCGGTGGCCGGCGCCGGGATCGAGGCGCACCTGCACCAGCACATCGTGCCCCGGTGGCAGGGGGACGCCAACTTCCTGCCGATCATTGCCCAGACCAAGGCGGTGCCGCAGCTGCTGGCCGATGCCCGGCAGGCGCTGGCTGACGCCTGGCCCACCGGCGGTGACCGGGAGCGCACCGATGGTTGAGCGGCTGCGCAAGGGTTATGCCGCCGCCATGACCCCGGCCGCCAGGCTGTTCATGGCGCTGCGGATGACGCCGGACATGGTGACCTGGCTGGGCACCTTGCTGGTGATCGTGGTGGCCCTGGCCCTGGTGCCGCAGGGGCACCTGTGGCAGGGGGCGCTGGCCATCACCGTGTGCGTCCTCACCGACGGCGTCGACGGGCAGATGGCCCGGATGATGAACCACAAGTCCGCCTATGGCGCCTTCCTGGACTCGACGCTGGACCGGGTGGCCGACGGGGCGATCTTCGGGGCCGTGGCCCTGTACTACGCCGGTCAGGGCAATTCGGTGCTGTGGAGCGGCATGGCCATCGGTGCCCTGGTGATGGGCCAGGTCACCAGCTATGCCAAGGCGCGCGGCCTGGCCCTGGGCTTCAAGGTCTGGGGCGGGTTGGCGGCCCGCGGGGACCGGTTGTTGGTCCTGCTGGTGGGCATGTTGCTGGCCGGCCTCGGGCTGCACTGGGCCATGCCGATTGCACTGTGCTACCTGCTGTTCGCCAGCACCTGGACGGTGCTGCAGCGGATGGGCCAGGTCAAGAGCCAGGCCCGTCAGGCGGAGGCCGACGGGGTGGAGATGGTGGATCCCCAGGCCACCGTCGCCGCGGAGCACGCGGACCAGCAGTCCCTGCACCTGCGCCACCAGACCAGGCCGAAGGAGCGAGGCACGGCGTGACCCTCACCCGGATGGCGTTGACGGCGGCGGAGCAGGTGCCCGCCGCCGTTCTTCGCCCGCTGGCGCAAGCGGGTGGCCGGCTGGCCGCGCTGCACCCGCCCCGGGGCCTGCGCCAGTGGCAACTCAACGTCGCCACCATGACGGGGCAGCAGCCCTCCCGCCAGCAGACCTCCGCGGCGGCCGCCAGTTGGGCGCGCAACCTGGCCGAGTCGGCGCAGCTGGGCCGCTGGACCCCGGAGCAGGTGCTGGGCTCGGTGCGGATCAGTCCGGCGGACCGCGAGCGATTGCTGGGCCTGCATGCCACCACCGGAGTGGTGGCGGCCCTGCCACACATGGGTTCCTGGGACCTGGCCGGGGCGTGGGCCTGCCTGAATGGGCTGCCGGTCTCCACCGTGGCCGAGGAGATCCCGGAGTTCGACTACTTCGTCGGCGTGCGCCAGGCGCTGGGCATGCGGGTGTACGGGTTGCGGGACCCGCGGGTGGTCGCCCGGCTGGCCGCGGACCGACGGGCGGGCCGGCTGGTCTGCCTGCTCAGTGACCGCTACTTCGGCCGGGGCGGGGTTCCGGTGCGCTGGCCCACGGCGACCGGGCCGGTGGATGGACGGTTGCCGGGGGGCGCCGCCCACCTGGCGCTCAGCACCGGGGCCAGCCTGCTGGGGATCGCCAGCCACTACGAGCCGGACGGGATGCGCTTGGTGGTCTCACAACCGCTGCGCGGACAGAGCGTTGAGGCCATGGTGCAGCAGCTGGCGGACTTCTTTGCCGGGCAGATCCGCAACAATCCCACCGACTGGCACATGATGCAGCCCCTCTTCCCGGGCCGGGCGGCCGGATGACGTCGGTGTCGCCCGGCCTGCGGATCGGGCTGGTCTGTCCCTATTCCTTTGCGCGCCCCGGTGGGGTGCAGAACCACGTGATCGGTCTGGCGGGTTGGCTGCGCCGGCAGGGTCATGCCGTGCGGATCCTGGCGCCCGGCCGTCCGGAAGCGGGAGTGCTGGCGGCGGCCGGGGTGCGGGAGCAGGACTTCACCTCGGCCGGCCCGGCCATCCCGGTGGCCTACAACGGCTCGGTGGCCCGGATCAACTTCGGCCCCACCGTGGCCTACCGGGTGCGGGAGTGGCTGGCCGACGGCGGCTTCGACCTGGTGCATCTGCACGAGCCGATGACCCCGTCGGTCTCCCTGCTGGCGTTGGGCCAGGCCCGGACACCCGTCGTGGTGACCTTCCACACGGCCACCCCGGGCTCACGGACCATGCGGCTGGCCTACCAGGTGCTGCCGCAGGCGGCCGGGAGGATCGACCAGGCGATTGCCGTCTCCTCGTCGGCCGCCGAGGTGGCGCGGCGCTACAGCGGGTTGCGGACCACCGTGATCGGCAACGGGATCGACGTGCGCAGCCATGCGCTGGAGACCTGCCGCGGGCAGTGGCGCGCGGGGGACCGTCCCCGGATCACCTTCATCGGGCGCTATGACGAGCCCCGCAAGGGGTTGCCGGTGTTGCTGGGGGCGCTGCCGGCGGTGCGCCGGGCCCATCCCGATCTGGACGTGGTGGTGATCGGCCAGGGGGCCCGGCGTTCGGTGCCGGGCGTACGCTTCCTCGGGGCCCTGCCCGATGCCCAGCGCAACCGGCTGCTGGCCAGCAGCGATGTCTACGTGGCGCCACAGACCGGACGCGAGAGCTTCGGGATCGTGCTGCTGGAGGCCCTGGCCTCCGGGGCGCCGGTGGTGGCCGCCGGCCTGCCCGCCTTCACCGAGGTACTGACCGACGGCGAGGGCCTGGTGGGGGAGGTCTTCCGGGTGGGGGACCCCGCGGACCTGTCCGAGGCGCTGCTGCGCTGCCTGGCCCGGCCCCGCGACGAGAACCTGTGGCGCGGCCGGCGGCGGGCCGAGGCCTTCGACTGGGCCGAGCTGGGGCCCCGGATCATGGCGGTCTACGGACGGGCGACTGGCCGGGCCCGGACGCGGCGACCGGCGCACCGCGGGCCGTTCGGCGGATCGCCTACAGTGGGTCCGTGAACACCACCCCGTCGAGCCCGGACGACCAGGTCGTCGGGCGCAGCTATGACACCGACCGGGTGCTGACCATCCCCAACCTGCTCAGCTTCCTGCGGCTGATCGGGGTGCCGGTCTTCGTCTGGTTGATGCTGGGGCCACGCGCCGACGGCTGGGCGGTGGCCCTGTTGATGTTCGCCGGGTTCAGCGACTGGCTGGACGGCCACCTCGCCCGGGCCTGGCACCAGACCTCCCGGGTGGGGCAGATGCTGGACCCGGTGGCCGACCGGCTCTACATCGCCTCCACGCTGGTGGCGCTGGCTGTTCGTCAGCTGATCCCGTGGTGGCTGGTGCTCCTGCTGGTGGCCCGCGACGTGCTGATGCTGGCCCTGGTGCCGCTGTTGCGCACCCGCGGCTACACCAGCCTGCCGGTCCACCTGATTGGCAAGGCCGCCACCTTCTGCCTGCTCTACGCCTTCCCGATGGTGCTGCTGGGTGAGGGCCAGTCCACCATCGCCCTGGTGTGCAAGGTGCTGGGCTGGGCCTTCGCCATCTGGGGCACGGCCCTGTACTGGTGGGCCGGGTTGTTGTACGTTCGCCAGACCTTCCACCTGCTGCAGACCCCGCGCGCCCCCCGAGCCGCCCGATGAACAGCACCCGCCGCCCGGACGCCAGCATGGACCTGCTGGCGACCATCCAGCGCACCGCGGTGGATCCGGAGTACCGGCGGGTGGCCGACGGCGAGGGCGCGCCGGCCCGACCGGTGCTGCGGGCAGCCGGGCTGATGCTGGCGGCCGGGTTGATTGCCATGGCCGCGGCGCAGACCCACAGCTCCCTGCCCGGCGTCGAGCGGGAACGCAACGATCTCATCCACCGGGTGCGCGCGGCCGAGACCCGGCAGGATGCCCTGCGGCGGGGCGTCGCCACTCAGGAGGCCGAGCTGCGAGGGCTGCAGCAGGCCGCCCTGCCCAAGGCCCAGCAGGATCCCGCCGAGGCGGTGCTGGCCGGCACGTTGCCGGTCACCGGCCCGGGGATCACCATCCGGGTGGACGACGCCGACCAGACCTCCGGCGGCCCGGATGCGGCGCAGGTGACCGACCAGGATCTGCGACGGCTGGTGAACGGCCTGTGGCTGGCCGGGGCGGAGGCGGTCAGCATCAACGGCCACCGGGTGAGTTCGCGCACCGCCATCAGGTCCGCGGGGTCGGCGATCACCGTCGACTACCGCTCACTGCAGCACCCCTACCGGGTGGAGGCGATCGGGGACCCGCGCAGCCTGGGGGCCGAGCTGGCGGCCACCTCCGCGGGCCAGTGGTGGGCCTTCCTCAAGGACAACTACCGTCTGCAGTACGAGGTCACCACCAGCGAACGCCTGGCCCTGCCCGCGGACCCGGGCCTGGGGGTCCGGGCCGCCAGGGTTGAGCGATGAAGGAGTGGGGCGTGGGGGACGGAAAGCCATGATTGCGTTGTTGGGTCTGCTGCTGGGGATCGCGTTGGGGCTGTGGTTGGAGCCAAGCCTGCCGGCCGCCCTGCAGCCCTACCTGCCGATTGCCATCGTCGCGGCACTGGATGCCCTGTTCGGTGGCCTGCGGGCCTATCTGGACGGCATTTTCACCGACAAGGTCTTCGTGGTGAGCTTCGTGTCCAATGTGTTGATCGCCGCCCTGATCGTGTGGGTGGGGGACCTGATCGGCGTCGGCTCCCAGCTGTCCACGGCCGTGGTGGTGGTGCTGGGCATCCGGATCTTCACCAATGCCGCGGCCATCCGACGGGCGCTGCTCCATGCCTGAGGCCGGGCTGTGGCGTCGGATCGGGCGGGACCTGGTGCACCCCAGCCGGGGCCAGTTCCTGGTGGCGGGGGTGCTCTTCCTGATCGGCCTGCTGGTGGTCACCCAGTTGGCCGGCGGGCGGGAGCAGGACACCTACTCCAGCATGCGACGCACGGACCTGGTGCAGCTGCTGGACCAGCTCAATGCCGAACAGGAACGCCTGTCCCAGGAGTCCACCCGGTTGGAGAAGACCAAGCAGGAGCTGGCCTCGGGCGCCGATGCCCGTCGGATTGCCGCGGAGCAGAACAGCAAGCGGCTGGACCAGCTGCACATCCTGGCCGGCACCGTGGGCGCCAAGGGCCCGGGGATCCGGCTGACCATCGTCGACCCCCAGCACAAGGTAGGGCCGGAGATCCTGCTGGATGCCGTGGAGGAGATGCGCGACGCCGGGGCCGAGGCGATCGAGATCAATGACCAGGTGCGGGTGGTGGCGCAGAGCTGGTTCTCCCGCGACGGCCAGCAGCTGGTGGCCGACGGCAAGCCGCTGCAGACCCCGTTGGTGCTGGACGTGATCGGGGAACCGCACGCCCTCGAGGAGGGGGCCCGCTTCCGGGGCGGGCTGGTCAGCCAGGTGCAGGCGGAGGCCGTCGGGGGAGAGGTGGCGATCTCCCGCTTGGAGGAGGTCCGGATCACCGCGTTGCACGAGTCGCGGCCGGTGCGCTGGGCCAAGCCAGCCTGACCACACCCCCCGAGTGCTCGTCCCGGTGTCGCAAGGGCGTTAGGCTAGGCCTCGCCAGCCCCGGTACCACCGGGGAGACCTGCGAAGGAGCAAAGCGATGTCCCGTTTTCCCGAGGACCTGAAGTACAGCGAAGACCATGAGTGGGTGCGGGCCGGCAATGGCTCGACCGTGCGGATCGGTATCACGGAGTACGCCGCGCAGGCGCTCGGTGACATCGTCTACGTGTCCCTGCCCAATGTCGGCGAGGAAGTGGCCGCCAACGACTCCTGCGGTGAGCTGGAGAGCACCAAGAGCGTCTCCGACGTCTTCACCCCCGTGGCCGGCGTCGTGACCGCTGTCAACGAGGGGCTGGCCGACGCCCCCGAGACCGTCAATGCCGACCCCTACGGCGACGGCTGGCTGTTCGAGATCGAGCTGGCCGCCGATTCCGACACCGATTCCCTGATGGACTCCGACGCCTACCAGGAGATGGTCGGCGAGTGACCCGCTGGCCAACCCCGTTGGCCTGTCAGAATGACCCTTTGGGGGCTGCCGGTAGTCTCGGCGCACCCACGACAGCCCGATTTCCACGACCCGCGTCGTGGACAGGCAGAGGAGAGCTGAGACATGGAATGCACCCAGTGCGGCAAGCCGGTTGAGCCCGGCGCCAACTTCTGTTCCAACTGTGGCGAGCGGATCGTGGCTCGCGACGGTGCGGTGGCCGAGGTGCCTGGGGACAGCACCCGGATGATCCCGGTGGTCACCGAGACCACCGGCACCCTGGAGCTGGGGCCGGACGACATGGCCGCGGTCAGCGCGCTGCCCACCGAGCACGCCCTGCTGATCGTCGAGCGCGGCCCGGGAGCCGGTGCCCGCTATCTGCTGGACGAGCAGGAGGTCACCGTCGGACGCCATCCCGATTCCGACATCTTCCTGGACGACATCACCGTCTCCCGGCACCACGTCAAGTTCCTGCGCACGGAGCAGGGCTGGGCGGTGGCGGACCAGAACAGCCTCAACGGCACCTATGTCAACCGCACCCTGGTGGACGGCCGTGCCCCGCTGCGTCAGGGCGACGAGGTGCAGATCGGCAAGTTCCGGATGATCTTCTTCGTGAGCGAGCCTGGTCTGCGCTGATGCCCCAGCCCCTGCGATCCATCGGTCAGGTGTTGGCCATCCTGAAGGTGGAATTTCCCGACGTCTCGATCTCCAAGATCCGTTTCCTGGAGAGCGAGGGCCTGCTTGCACCCGAGCGGGCGCCGTCCGGTTACCGTCGCTATGCCCAGAGCGACATCGACCGGCTGCACTACATCCTCACCGTGCAGCGGGACCACTACCTCCCCCTGAAGGTGATCCGGGAACACCTGGAGATGATGGATCGCGGGGAGCAGCCGCCCAATCTGGAGGCGCCGGCACCGGCCACCCCGGTGCCGGTGGCCGAGGTCGCCGACGTGGCAGGGCCGGCACGCACTCCGGGGGCCTCGCCCCGGGCCACCCGCAAGCCGATGCGGCTCACCCGCCGGGAGCTGCTGCAGGCCTCCGGCATCAGCGAGCAGGTGTTGCTGGACCTGGAGCGGCAGCAATTGGTGCAGCCACGCCGCCAGTCCAGCTACTACGGCCGGGAGGCGTTGACCATCTGCGTGGTGGCGCGCAAGCTGCAGCTCTACGGGATGGATTCGCGGCACCTGCGGGCCATCAAACAGTCCGCCGAGCGGGAGGCTGGCCTGGTGGA
This sequence comes from Luteococcus sp. H101, assembly GCF_038433155.1. Lineage (NCBI taxonomy): Bacteria > Bacillati > Actinomycetota > Actinomycetes > Propionibacteriales > Propionibacteriaceae > Luteococcus > Luteococcus sp. H101. The sequence continues at coordinate 46,458 of NZ_JBCDMW010000043.1, read as the reverse complement.
GCAGGCGGTGCAGCCCTTCCTGCGAAGACACAACAGCCAGGCGGCGGAGGCGGCCAAGGAGGTCACCCAGCTGGTGGTCCATGCCCACGCCGCCATGATGCACTCCTTGATCCAGCGCTGAGCGCCGGTCCTGACCCTGACCGGGTGCAGAATCATCTTTTGGTACTGCTCAGGTCAAGGAGGATCATCATGCGTGCCCGTAGGAATCTGGTTGCCGCACTGGCTGTGGCACTGACCGCCACCGGCCCACTGGCATGGGGGGCCGAACCCCAACCCGTGCCGTCCCCGTCACCCGTCGAGCGCCCCCACACCACGGGCCGCTGGATCGTCGACGCGCAGGGGCGGGTACTGCTGCCGGTTGGCACCAATGTGATGAACAAGGATGGCGACTACCTGCCCGAGTCCATCGGCTTCGGGGACGACGACGCGGCCTTCCTGGCCGAACAGGGCTTCACCTCGGTGCGGCTCGGGTTCTCCTGGCGCGGCGTCGAGCCCAACCCGGGCCAGTACGACCGCGCCTACCTGGCCGCGCTGAAGCAGACCATCGCCACCTTCCACCGGCACGGCGTGAGCGTGCTGCTGGACAGCCATCAGGACATGGTGGCCCCGGCCTTCGAGGGCAATGGTTTCCCGGACTGGGCGGCGCTCACCGACGGCTGGCCCAACACCATCAAGGCCGGCTTCCCGAACAACCAGTTCTTCAATGTGGCCCTGCAGCACGTCTACGACAATCTGCACGCCAACAAGCCGGGGCCCGGGGGTGTTGGCCTGGCCGATCGCTACGCCGCCATGTGGGCCGAAGTGGCCCGCACGGTGCGGGACAGCCCCGGGGTGATCGGCTTCGACCTCTACAACGAGCCCTGGCCGGGAACCAACTGGGTGGGGTGCCTGACCCCGGGGCCGTGCCAGCGCAAGGACGCCGACCTGTCCAGCTTCCAGCAGAAGGCCACTCAGGCCATCCGGGCCACCGGCGATCCCACCCCCGTCTTCGCCGAGCCGTTCAGCCTGTTCAACCAGGGCAGCCAGACCAACCTGCGGGTCAACGGCACCAATGTCGGGCTGTCCTTCCACGTCTACTGCCCGATGCAGCAGATGAACGGCCCCTACGGCAACTGCCTACCGCAGGACAAGCGGGTCTTCGCCAATGCCGAGTCCCGCAGCACCGCGCTGGCGCAGCCGTCGCTGCTGACCGAATTTGGCAACACGAAGGACGCCACCACCCTGCGGACCCAGAGTGACCTGGCGATGCGCAATCGGATGGGCTGGTACTACTGGGAGTACTCCCGCGGGGAGGCCCGCAACACGATCGTCGCCGACATGTCCAAGCCGCCCGAGGGCAACAATGTCGACTGGGGCAAGCTGGACCACCTGGTGGTGATGCGTCCCGAGGCGGTGGCGGGGATTCCGCAGGAGTACTCCTATGACCGGGACAGGGGCGTCTTCCGCCTGACCTGGAGCACCGAGCTGGCCGACGGCGGACGTGCGGCCGCCGGGGCCATCACGACCATCTCGGTGCCCCGGCGGACGGCGCCACAGGGCTACACGGTCAGTGTCCAGGGGGCCAGGGTGACCTCGCCCGCCGGAGCGGACGTCGTCACCCTTGCCCAGGAGGCCGGCGCCCACAGTGGGCAGGTGACCATCACCCGCCGCTGAACGGCCCCGCGCTAGGGTGAGGGCCATGCGGGAACTTGATGTGGTCGGAGTCCGGGTCGATGTGCCGTCGAATGCCCCCATCCTGTTGCTGCAGGAGTCGGGCGGCAGCCGGGTCATCCCGATCTGGATCGGCGCCGCGGAGGCCTCCGCCATCGCCAACGCCCTGGAGGGGGTGGTCCCTCCCCGCCCCCTCACGCATGACCTGATGGCCCAGCTCCTCTCGGAGCTGGGCCACACCCAGGTCAGCGCCCGGATCACCGCGATGAAGGAGGGTCCCGAGGAGGGCGGCATCTTCCATGCCGAGCTGGAGGTGGACGGGCACGTGCTGTCCGCCCGCCCGTCCGACGTGGTGGCCTTGGCGGTGCGCAGCGGGATCGTGATCACCGCCCCGGAGGAGTTGCTGGACCAGGTGGGCGTCGAGCTGGAGCAGCCCGCCCAGGATGAGGTGGAGCGTTTCCGGGAGTTCCTCGATTCGGTCAGTCCGGACGATTTCGAGGAGTCCTGAACCGGCTGCGGACGGCCCGACGAAAGTCTCAACCCCACCCTCAACCACCCGGCGTGTACATTGCCCACGGCCGGTCCCGCCGGTTAGCGTCTGGATCACAGGCGTGGAACTACAGCGCTGTCGGCAACCAGAAGGCGGGGACGTGATGAACCAGGCGAGCGAGGCCCTGTTGGGCCAGGAGACGTTCGGCCAGGAAGCACTCTTCGACGGTGACTTCTCCCCGCTGCCCGAGGACCTGGGCTTCCGCGGCCCAGTGGCCTGCCGGGCCGCCGGGATCACTTACCGTCAGCTGGACTACTGGGCCCGCACCGGCCTGGTCACCCCGGAAATCCGGGGCGCGGAGGGCTCCGGCACCCAGCGCCTGTACTCCTTCCGGGACATTCTGATGCTGAAGGTGATCAAGCGGCTGATCGACGCCGGGATCAGCCTGCAGCAGATCCGCGTCGCCATCGACCACCTGCACCAGCGCGGCGTGCAGGACCTGACCCAGGTCACCCTGATGAGCGACGGCGTCAGCGTCTATGAATGCACCTCGGACATGGAGGTGGTGGACTTGCTGCGCGGTGGTCAGGGCATGTTTGCGATCGCGCTGGGCGGCGTCTGGCGGGACATCGAGGGCACGCTGAGCGAGCTGCCCACCGAGCGGGCCGACGACGCTGCGGCCGCCCCCGCCAGCGACGGTGAAATGGCTCGCCAGCGCCCCATTCTGCGCGCCATCTGATTCCCGCCCCGGCCTGTTGGTGGCCGGTGACAGCCGCTAGGGTGAGCCCATGGTCACCACGTCCACGGCACATCAGTTCAGCACCCGGCACATCGGCCCCAGCGAGGATGAGCGTCAGCAGATGCTCGACCTCTTGGGCTTGGCCTCCCTGGAGGACCTGACCGAGGCACTGCCATCCCGGATCCGGCTCGACGCCGAACTGGATCTCCCGCCGGCCTACACCGAACAGGACGTGGCCGACGAGCTGCGCGCCCTGTCCGAGATGAACCACCCGATGCGGGCGATGATCGGCCTGGGCTACCACGGCACCCTCACCCCGGCCGTCGTGCGCCGCAATGTGCTGGAGAATCCGGGCTGGTACACCGCCTACACGCCCTACCAGCCGGAGATCAGCCAGGGCCGGCTGGAGGCGTTGCTGAACTTCCAGACGATGGTGGCAGACCTGACCGGCATGGCCATCGCCGGCTCCTCCCTGCTGGATGAGGGGACCGCCGTCGCCGAGGCGGTGGGCGTTGCGCGGCGCGCCACCCGCAAGGGCAACGTCGTGCTGCTGGATGCTGACCTGCTGCCCCAGTCGGCGGCCGTGGTCCGCACCCGCGCCGCCGCCCTGGGCTGGCAGGTGGGGCAGGCCGATGACCTGGTGGCCGGGTTGCAGCAGCACGAGGCCTTCGCCGTCGTGGTGCAGGTGCCGGGGGCCAGCGGCCGGATCCGCCCAGTCGACGAGCTGCGGGCGATCGCTGACAAGGCCCACGAGAACGGGGTCACGGTGATCGCGGCCGCGGACCCGCTGGCCCTGACCCGGCTGGAATCCCCGGGCAGCTGGGGTGCCGATGTGGCCGTCGGGTCCACCCAGCGGCTGGGCGTGCCGCTGTTCTACGGCGGCCCGCACGCCGGCTACATCGCGGTCCGGGCCGGGCTGGAACGCTCCATGCCGGGCCGTTTGGTGGGGGTCTCCGTCGACGCCGACGGCACACCCGCCTACCGGCTGGCGCTGCAGACCCGCGAGCAGCACATCCGTCGGGAGAAGGCCACCTCCAACATCTGCACCGCCCAGGTGCTGCTGGCCGTGACCGCCAGCATGTACGCCGTCTACCACGGCCCCGACGGCCTGCGCCGGATCGCCGACGGGATCCACCAGCAGACCCGACGACTGGCCGCCGCCCTCAAGGCCGCCGGCCTGGACCTGGCCACCGAGGACTTCTTCGACACCCTGCTGGTCAGTGCGCCGGGCCGGGCCCGGGAGATCGTCGCCGCGGCCCGGGAGGACTGCGTGCATCTGCGGCTGGCGGACGACGACCACGTCGGCATCAGCGTGGGGGAGGACTGCCGGGAGGAGGACCTCCAGGCCGTGGCCAAGGCCTTCGGCGCCACCCTGTCCGACGACCAGCTGGGCGGGCTGGCGGGCCACCAGCGGGCAGAGGACTACCTGCTGCACCCGGTCTTCAACAACTACCACTCCGAGACCCTGATGATGCGCTACCTGCGGGCGCTGAGTGACCGGGACTTCGCCCTGGACCGGGGCATGATCCCGCTGGGCTCCTGCACCATGAAGCTGAACGCGGCCACCGAGATGGAGCCGATCAGCCTGCCCGGCTTCGCCAACCTGCACCCCTTCGCCCCGGCCGAGGATGCCCGCGGCTATGCCGAGATGATCGGCCGGCTGGGGAAGTGGCTGGAGACCATCACCGGCTATGACCGGGTCTCCCTGCAGCCCAATTCCGGCGCCGCCGGCGAGTACGCCGGGTTGATGGCCATCCGCAGCTACCACCTCTCGCGGGGCGACGAGCAGCGCACCGTGTGCCTGATCCCGTCCTCGGCGCACGGCACCAATGCCGCCTCCGCCGCGATGGCCGGGATGAAGGTCGTCGTGGTCAAGGCCCTGGCCGACGGCTCGATCGACATGGATGACCTGCGCACCCAGGTGGACAAGCACCGCGACCAGCTGGCCGCCATCATGGTCACCTACCCGTCCACCCACGGTGTCTACGAGGACACCATCACCGAACTGTCTGAGCTGGTGCATGAGGCCGGCGGCCAGGTCTACGTGGACGGGGCGAACATGAACGCCCTGGCCGGGCTGGCCCGCCCGGGCAAGTTCGGCGGCGACGTCAGCCACCTGAACCTGCACAAGACCTTCGCCATCCCGCACGGTGGCGGCGGCCCCGGCGTCGGCCCGATTGGGGTGCGCGAGCACCTGGCGCCCTTCCTGCCCAACCATCCGCTGGCGCCGGACGCTGGTCCGGAGACCTCCTACGGCCCGGTGGCCTCGGCCCCCTGGGGTTCCGCGGGCGTGATGCCGATCTCCTATGCCTACATCGCGATGATGGGCAGCCAGGGGCTGCGCGAGGCCACCCTGAACGCCATCCTCAACGCCAACTACATCGGCAAGCGGCTGGAGGGACACTTCCCGGTGCTCTACGCCGGTGCCGATGGCCGGGTGGCGCACGAATGCATCCTGGACCTGCGGCCCATCACCAAGAGCAGCCACATCAGCGTCGACGACGTGGCCAAGCGCCTGGTGGACTACGGCTTCCACGCCCCCACCATGAGCTTCCCGGTGGCGGGCACGCTGATGGTGGAGCCGACCGAGAGCGAGAGCAAGTACGAGCTGGATCGCTTCTGCGACGCGATGATCGCCATCCGGGCCGAGATCGCCAAGGTGGAGACGGGGGAGTGGGAGCTGGCCGACAATCCGCTGGTGAACGCGCCGCACACCCAGGCGCGGGTGACCGCCGACGAGTGGCGGCATTCCTACAGCCGGACCGAGGCGGGCTATCCCGCCGGCCGGCACCTGGGGCCGCTGGCCGGCGTCGGACAGGACAAGTACTGGCCGGCGGTGGCCCGGATCGACGGGGTGCAGGGTGACCGCAACCTGGTCTGCTCCTGCCCGCCGATCGAGAGCTACCAGGAGTGAGGCACTTCCCGCGCGTGCATCCCGGCTCGGGGGCGGCTGACCGCTAACCTCTTGTGCAGACCGGTTAGGCCAGACGAGGAGCATGCATGGGGCTGTGGAGGTGGCTGAAGCGCACCGCGTGGTCGGCACACCTCATCCGCGCCAATGACCGCTTCCAGAACCGGATGGGCAACCAGCTGGCCGGGGGGATCACCTACTTCTCGGTGCTCACCTTGGTGCCGGCGTTGATGTTCGCGTTCAGTTTCCTGGGCTGGATCCTGACGGTGGTGCGCCGCAGTTGGCTGGACCAGTTGAGCCAGCGCGCCATCCAGGAGGTCGGGGCGGTGGCCGGCGGTCCGCAGGCCATCCACCTGATCATGCAGGCGCTGAACAACTGGCGCACCGTGTTGCTGCTGGGTATTGCGTCGGCGGCCTATTCGGGTTCGGGTTGGATGGGCAACCTGCGGGGTGCGGTGCGGGCCCAGTGGCGCCCGGAGTTCGACATGAGCCCGCCCGGCCGCAACTGGCTGGCAGAGCGCTTCGTGAACCTGCTCTACTTCCTGGCTCTGATCGGGGCGCTGGCGGTCTCCTTCACCATCGTCACCCTGGCCGGGAACTTCGCGGACCAGGTGCTGGTGTGGTTGGACATCGAGCAGTCGGCGGGGATCTCCCGCACGCTGAAGTTCGGCGCCATGCTGCTGACTGTCGGGCTGTCCAGCCTGCTGTTCTGGTTCCTCTTCCACGTGCTGCCCCAGTACCAGGCGCCGCTGAAGGACCTGCTGAAGGGCTCCTTCGGCGCCGGCGTCGCGATGACGATGCTGCTCTACGGCACCACCCAGTTGATCAGCTGGTTCAGCCGCAGCCTGTCCACCGTCGTCTTCGGCAACATCATCATCGTGATGCTCTTCTTCAACGCCTTCGCCCGGCTGATCCTGTTTGCCGCGGCCTGGATCGCCACCAGCTACCAACCGGCCATCCCGCGCAAGTACTCCGAGGTGGACCTGCCGCTGCGCCGTCGCTCCGACGTGATGACGGTCCCCGGCCACTGGGAGGCCGCCGAGGCCGCCCGGCTGAGCGACGAGAAGGCCCGGCAGCGGGAGAAGCTGGCCAAGGAGGAGGCCAAGCGGTTGGAGTCGGAGCACAAGCGCCACCGTCGGCTGTTCAAGTTCTAGGCCGGAAGGAACCCGGCCACCGACCGAAGTGGATGGCCGGGCTGCAGTCCGACCTCCTGCAGGGGGTTCGGGGGACCGCGTCCCCCGAGGTCGCTGCGAGCGCGAGGAACGAGCGTGAGCAGCCCGGGCAGGCAGGCGACGAAGGAGCCGGTGCGCCTGTCCGGAACAGACGCTCGGAGCGAAGCGACTCCAAACAGAAAAGAACCCGGCCACCCACCGAAGTGGATGGCCGGGCACATTCCCAAGTACCTGCAGGGGGTTCGGGGGACCGCGTCCCCCGATGTCGCTGCGAGCGCGAGGAACGAGCGTGAGCAGCCCGGTCAGGCAGGCGACGAAGGAGCCGGTGTGCCTGTCCGGAACAGGCGCTCGGAGCGAAGCGACTCCAAACAGAAAAGAACCCGGCCACCCACCGAAGTGGATGGCCGGGCACATTCCCAAGTACCTGCAGGGGGTTCGGGGGACCGCGTCCCCCGATGTCAGTGCTCCGGCAGGTGCTGCACCGGCTTGGCGGCTGGCTGGCCGATGGCCTGCAGCATCTCGCCGAACCACGGCTGGTTGATGTCGAAGGCCTTGCCACCCTTGATCCGCTTGAAGTCGATCGCGGTCAGCTGGTCGCCATTCTCCTCGTCCTGGCCGATCACGCCGGGCTTGCCGGCCAGGGCGGAGTCGACGGCCAGATCGGTGCACTGCTTGATCAGGGCCAGGTCGGCATCGTTGGCGGCGGCGGCCCGGCTGTAGTAACCGGACTTCTGCACCATGACCTTCTCGGCCTTTAGCAGCTTGGCGAACTGGTCACCGAACCACTTGCCGGGGTTGACCTTGTCCAGCTTCACGTGACCGAAGGGATCGCGCGGGACCTCCTCGCCGGCCTTCTCCATCTCGGCGATGATCGACTCGAGGCCGGCACCCTCGGACAGGAAGATGGTGACATTGCCCACCTCGTCCATCACCTTGTTCAGGCGCTCCGCCTCGGCGGTCAGGTCGATCTCGGCCTCCGGGACGTAGACGGCGTGCACATCCCAGGCCTCCTTGCTCAGGCCGATCTCGGGGACCCAGGTCTGGACGCTGTCCAGCCATTCGCGGTACTTCTGCGTGGTGGCGGCGGTCAGCCAGCCGCAGTTTCGGCCCATGACCTCGTGCACGATCAGCATCCGCGAGCCGGAGTTGTGCTCACCGATGATGTTGCGGGCGAAGCCGGCGCCCTGTTCGGCGGCGGTCCAGGCACCCAGCGACTGCTTGATCGGGATGACATCGTTATCGATGGTCTTGGGCAGGCCGACGACGGTCAACTCGTAGTTGTTCTCGTGCAGGTAGGCGGCCAGGTCGGCAGCCGTGGTGTTGGTGTCGTCGCCACCGATGGTGTGCAGCACATCGACTCCGTCGGCCACCAGGCGATCGGCGGCCACCTTCAGCGGGTCGTCGCCCTCCTTGACCAGACCGCGCTTGACCAGGTCCTTGGCATTGGTGAGCTTGACCCGGGAGTTTCCGATGGGCGAGCCACCGTACTGGTGCAGGATGGCGGCGTTCTCCCGCACGGCGGGGGTCACGGTGAAGTAGTCGCCCTTGAGCAGGCCCTGGTATCCGTGCTTGTAGGCGATGATCTCGACGTCGGGGGCAACCTCGGTGTAGCGCTCGATGAGCCCGCCGACGGCGGACGACAGACACGGGGCAAATCCGCCCGCGGTGAGCAGCGCAACCTTCTTGACCATGGGGTCCAGACCTTTCGTAGAAGACTTGTGTTCTCAGCCTAGCCAACCGGGGCCCGGCCCACAGGCGCAGGGCGAGCCCAGCTGGTGGCAGCCACTGGTCATAGTCGGCAGGGTGCTGTCAGACTCCGGCCATGGGGACTGGGCAGCAAGGAAAGGATCAGCGGGGCGTGAGCGTGTCGGTGCTGACCACGGCGGTGATGATGGCGATCTTCCTGGTGGCCGGTCTGGTGGTGGATGGCACGGCGCAGGTGCGTGCCCACCGTCGGGCCGAGGTGGTGGCGGCCCGGGCGGCCCGTTCCGGAACCGACGCCAGCGCATCGCACCGACTGGTGGGTTCCGATGGGACCCAGGAGGCGCTGGCGGCCGCGCGGCAGGTGCTCGCCTCGGAAGGTGTGGTGGGTGAGGTGTCCGCCAGTGAGGGCCGGGTGGCGGTCACCACCAGCACCTCCGCCGAGACCACCTTCCTGTCCTTGCTGGGGATCTCCACCCTGTCCGCCACCGGCAGCGCCAGCGGGGAACTGGTGCGTGTGAAAGATCGCTGAATGTGCCAGCGAGTGAGCTGGTTTCCGGCGGGGGAATGGGCAAGGATGAGGCCATGGTCCGCAGATCCACCACGTCGGCATCGGAAGAACGCGACGTGCGTTTCTCCCGGGCCCTGAGTGAGGCGATCGCGCGGCAGCCATTGACTCTGGAGCAACTGACCCGGCGGCTGCGGGAGGCCGGCACGCCGGTCTCCCAGGCCACCCTGAGCTACTGGCAGCGGGGCCGCTCACTGCCCACCAAGGAGGGGTCGCTGGAGGCGATCGCCAACCTGGAGCGGATCTTGCGCATGCCGGTGGGGCATCTGACCAGCGCGCTGCCGCATGACGCGTTCAGCCGGTGGGACTTCGTCGAGGCGCTGCCCTCTGCCGAGCGGGCGCGCGCGGTGCTGGACAGCATGGGCCTGGACGGCCTGGATGACTTCCAGACCCGCTATGTGCACGACGACGTCCGGATCCTGGCCGATGACCAGTCCCGGGTGGAGACCACCCGGGAACTCGTCCGGGCCAGCCGCGACGGGATTGAGCGCACCGCCCTGCTCTTCCTGCGCACCGAATGGGATGCGGACGTCCCGCGGATCGAGCCCGGCGTGGGATGCGAACTGGGCCGGGTGGTGGATCTGGACCGCTCCGGCTTCCTGCTGGTGGAACTGCTGCTTGCCCGACGGTTGGACAAGGGCGACGACTTCTACCGCAGCTCCACGGTCCACTGGTGCCTGAGCGAGCCCCGGGCTTCCTCCGACGTCCAGCGCGTGCTGGCCAACAGCATTCCGTTCGTGATCCTGGAGGCCTCCTTCGAGGGCGCCGCCCCGGCCAATGCCTGGTACGAGACGACGCCCTACGAGTTCGCCCCCGAGGATCAGCCCGAGCGGCTGCGGCAGCGGGTGGCTGCGGGACCGCACCTGCAGGTCTGCCTGTCGGATCCACCACCGGGCTGGCACCTGATGACCTGGGACTTCGGAGGCGACCATGACTGAGCCCGTCGCGGGGGAGCACCAGGACCGGACACCGACCTTCGGCGAGACGCTGAGCGGGTACCTGGCCCACCACCCGATGTCGCTGGACCAGCTGAGCCGGGAACTGGGCCGCCTGGGGACGCCCTTGTCCACGGCCACCCTGAGCTACTGGTGCACCGGCCGTTCCCTGCCGTCGCGGCCCAGGTCCAAGCAGGCCGTCGTCCATCTGGAGCGGCTGCTGGAGTTGGCCCCGGGCAGCCTGGTCAGCGCCCTGCCCGGCCCGCTCAATGCCAGCTGGAGCCCGGGCGTCGGCATGTCGGACCCGGGCCGGGTGCTGGCCCTGGTGGCCGGTTGGGGTCTGGACATTGACCGGCACGTCGGGGTGCGGATGACCACGGACCGGGCGTTGCTCGGTGCGGATCGGCGCGGCATGCGCCAGGACTGCTTCCAGCTCCAGTGGGGCGAGGCGCCCGCCACCGAGCGGATGCCGATCGCCGTCCCCCTGCCCACGCCCGACGCCGAGGCGGTCGAGGTACTGGGTGACCATGGATGTCCGGTGGGCCGGAGCGCCGTTCTGGACTCCCTGCTGGTGATGGAGCTCGTGCTGGATCGGCCGCTGTTGCGCGGCGACCTGCGCCAACTGCACTACCGGATCCGGTGGCAGTGCCAGACGCCCATTGCCGCGCTGACCAGGCGGGTTCCACTCGTGATGGACATGGTGGTGCTCTCGGTCAGGTTCCAGGGCGAGCCGCCCGGCCGGGTGCGGCACGTCCTCCGCCGGGAGGACGACACCCCGGCGTCGGCGGTGGAACTGACCGCGGGCAGGGAGGTCCAGCAGTGCCTGTCGGCAGCACCCGTCGGGCTGCACCAGCTGGTGTGGGACGGCGAGCAGAGTGACGTGTAGATTCGGCCCATGGCTCGCTACCTGGACGTGCATCCCGCCAATCCCCAGCCCCGCGCGCTGGTCCAGGCCGCCGCGGTGATCCGCGACGGCGGACTGGTGGCCTATCCGACGGACTCCGGCTTCGCCCTGGGCTGCCAGATGGGCAACCGGGACGCCCTGGAGAGGATCCGGCGGCTCCGCAAACTGGATGACAAGCACCACTTCACCCTGGTGGTGAGCGAGTTCGGCCAGCTGGGGGAGTGGGTGGAGATGGACAACTGGGAATTCCGGGCCATCAAGGCCGCCACCCCCGGGCCGTACACCTTCATCCTGCGCGCCACCCGCGAGCTGCCCAAGGCCATGCTCCACCCCAAGAAGCGCACCGTCGGGGTCCGGATCCCGGACCATGTCACGGCGCGGGCGCTGCTGGCCGAGCTGGGGGAGCCGCTCACCTCGTCCTCGCTGATCCTGCCGGACACCGACGAGCCCTTGACCGACGGCTGGAGCATCGCCGACGAACTGGCACACGACGTGGACCTGGTGCTGGACTCCGGGGACGTCGGCACCGGCCCCACCACCGTGGTGGACTTCACCGGCGACGAGGTGCTGGTGGTCAGGGAGGGCGCCGGGGATCCGGAACCCTTCCGGGAGTGACGGCCGCCCGGCCAGTCCCGGAAGCGCACCGGCTGGGGCGGGTGGCTAGGTTTGTTGCCATGACCAATCCCTTGCTGGCACCCAGCACCCGGCCCTTCGGCCTGCCCGACTTCAGCGCCCTGCGGGTGGAGCACTACCGCGAGGCCATGGAGGTGGGGCTGGCCGAGCAACGAGCCGAGGTGGCGGCGATCCGTCACAATCCCGAGCCGCCGAGCTTCAAGAACACCGTGCTGGCGCTGGAGGCCTCGGGCCGGACGCTGGGCCGCACCCAACGGGTCTTCTGGAACAAGGTGGCTGCCGACTCCGACGAAGCGGTGCGCGCCCTGCAGGCTGAGCTGGCTCCCCGGTTGGCCGAGCACCGGGACGGCATCATGCTGGACCGGGAGCTCTTCGGCCGGGTGAGCGCGGTCCGGGAGCAGCTGGCCGGCGAGCCTGCCGGCCGGGACCCGGAGGAGGTGCAGCTCACCGAGCGCACGTGGCGGCAGATGCAGCTGGCCGGCGCGGCCTTGAGCGAACAGGACAAGACCCGGCTGGTGGCGCTGAACCAGGAGCTCTCCCGGCTCACCACCCGCTTCCAGGACAACCTGCTGGCGGAGACCAATGACTGCGCCGTGCTCTTTGACGATGCCGCGGAGCTGGACGGCCTGACGGCCGGTCAGCTGGCCGCCTGCGCCAGCGCCGCCGAGGCCCGGGGCAAGCCGGGCAAGTACCTGGTGACCCAGATGTTGTTCACCGACCATCCCTACCTGGCGCAGCTGACCTGCCGGGAGAGCCGCGAGCGGATCCACCGGGCGTCGACCAGCCGGGGCAATCGCGGCAATGAGCAGGACAACAATGACCTGGTCCGCCGGATCAGTGCGCTGCGGGCACAGCGGGCGGGCCTGCTGGGTTTCGCGAACCACGCCAGCCTGGTGGCCAGCGACGAGACGATCGGCAGCACGGAGCGAATCGACCAGGTGGTCTACCCGCTGGCGGCCCCGGCGATGGCGAACTTGCAGCGCGAGGCGTTGCTGCTGGCCGAACGCAGCGGCGCGCCGCTGGAGCCGTGGGACTGGTCCTACTGGGCCGAGCGGGTGCGCGCCGAGGTGCATGACGTGGACACCGCCCGGCTGCGGGAGTGGTTCAGCTATGACCGGGTGCTGGTCGACGGGGTCTTCTGGGCCGCCACCCAGCTCTACGGCATCACCTTCCGCGAGCGTGCGGAGCTGGAGACCTACCACCGCGATGTCCGGGCCTTCGAGGTCTTTGACGCCGACGGCAGCCCGCTGGGGCTCTTCCTGCACGACGTCTTCACCCGGGACTCCAAGCGTCGTGGTGCCTGGATGAACAACCTGGTGGAGCAGAACCTGCTCTTCGACGAGCTGCCGGTGGTCTGCAACAACCTCAACGTGCCCAAGCCGCCGCCCGGGGAGCCGGTGCTGCTCAGCCTGGACGAGGTGACCACCATGTTCCACGAGTTCGGGCATGCGCTGCACGGTCTGTTGAGCCGGGTCCGTTTCCCGAGCCTGTCGGGCACCAATGTGCCGCGGGACTTCGTCGAGTTCCCCAGCCAGGTCAACGAGATGTGGCTGACCTGGCCGGAGGTGGTGGACCACTACGCCCGGCACCACGTCACCGGGGAACCGATCGAGCCGGACCTGCTGCGTCGGCTGGCCGACAGCCAGCGGTTCAACCAGGGCTTCGCGACCACCGAGTACCTGGCGACCGCGCTGCTGGACCAGGAATGGCACCGGCTGGCGCCCGGGCAGGAGGCGGCCGACGTCCAGGCCTTCGAGGCCCAGGCGCTCGAGCGGGTCGGCCTGGCGAACGACCTGGTGCCCCCGCGCTACCGCAGCACCTACCTGGCGCACAGCTTCGCCGGCGGGTACGACGCGGGCTACTACTCCTATATCTTCTCCGAGGTCCTGGACGCCGACACCGTCCAGTGGTTCCGCCAGAACGGTGGCCTGACGCGAGCCAATGGTCAGCACTTCCGCGACGAGGTGCTCTCCCGCGGCTTCACCCGGGACCCGCTGGCCAGTTTCCGGGCCTTTCGGGGCCGCGACGCCGAGATCCAGCCGCTGCTGGAGCGCCGCGGCCTGGACTGATGCCCCTGACCACTGCAGTGGCTGTGGGGGCGGCACGCCCCCACAGTCAGCAGTGGTACGTGTCGCTGGGGGCGGGGAAGTGGTGGTAGCCGTCGGGCGGGGTCATGCCGTAGCTCTGGGCCAGGGAGAGGATCTTGTTGGCGCGGGCCAGCCGGGGCAGGTCGGAGCCGTTGCGGATCTGGCCACCGGCGTCGTTGAACTCCTTGAGGAAGTCCAGCGCCCAGGACATGTCGTTGATGCTGGGGGACAGGATCTCGTTGACGGTGTGGGTCTGCTCCGGCATCAGGCAGATCTTGCCGGTCATGCCGAACTGGCTGGTGATGCCGGCGGACTCGGCCAGCGCGACGCCGGTGGCACCCACCGCCGGGCCGTCGATCGGCCCGGGCAGCCCGGCGCCGCGGGCGGCGATGGTGAACTGGCTACGGGTGTAGGCCAAGGTGGTGGGGTCGTCGGCGAAGCCGGTGTCGCGACGGTAGTCGCCCAGCCCGAAGGCCAGCCGGAAGGTGTTGCGGCTCTCGGCGATCTCCTTGAGGTGCTGGATCCCGCGGGCGGTCTCCACCAGGGCGACGATGCGGGTGTCCGGGACCAGCGCGGCCGTCCGGATCACGTGCTCGGGGGATTCCACCATGGCCAGGAAGATGCCCTGCAGGCCCGGCAGCCCGGCCAGGGAGCGGCAGTCCTGCTCCCACCATTCGGTGCCGAAACCATTGATCCGGACCCAGGCCTGGTTCTCGGCCGACGCCAGGTACTCCAGCACATTGGCCCGGGCCTGCTCCTTGTTCCCGGGCGCGACGGCGTCCTCGATGTCCAGCACCACGACGTCGGCCTGGCCCACGTGGGTGTAGCGCTCGGCGTGCAGGGCGTTGACGAGCAGCCAGGAACGGGCGAGCTCGGGGCCAATGGCGGGTGCGGCGGTCACGGTGGGGCCTTTCTGCGCTGGGCGGGGCGGTTGCGCAGAGGCTATCGGGAGCGCCGAGCGGCCGGGCGGAGTCCCATGAATTGAGACCAAACGTCTCAATTCTGGGGTTCAGTCGTCCTCGATCTCCTCCCCGGCCAGCGCCCGGGCAGCCAGCGTCTCGCTCTGGGCCACCTCCCAGACCTCCTTGGCCGCGGTGACATTCAGGGCGACGATCACCAGGCCGAGCGCGATGTCCGGCCAGCCGGAGCGGGTGAACCAGGTCAGCGCGCCCATCGCGATGATGGCGAGGTTGGCGAGCACGTCATTGCGGGCGGCCAGGAAGGCGGCGGCCGTCATCGAGCCACCGTGGTGGCGCCAGCGCGCCAGCAGCCAGGTGCACACCGCATTCACGACGATGGCACCCCCCGCGGTGACCACCAGGGAGAGCACCTCGGGCGGTTCCGGCTGCCGGAACTTGCTGACGGCCTGCCAGACCGCGGCCAGGGCCGGGAGCAGGATGATGCCAGCCATCACCTTGCCGGCCAGCGCGCGTCGCGACAGGCTCCAACCCAGCGCCAGCGCGATCAGACTGTTGACCGCGAAGTCCTCGAAGAAGTCCACCGAGTCCGCGAACAGGCTGACCGAGCCGATCAGCAGCGCCACCGCGCCCTCGATGAAGAAGTAGGCCAGGTTCAACAAGGCCACCAGCAGGACGGTGCGACGCAGGCTTGTTCGCAGGGCGGGGGAGTCGTCCAGGGTGGGGGAAGGTTCGCTCACGCGGGAATCCTACGCGCAGCAACTAGGCTGGCCCGCATGGCATCTCCACCCCGGGTCTCCCTGCGTCGGGTCACACCCGACGGCGTCGCGAGTGACCTGGTGGGTGAGCTGGTGCGCGCTGACCAGCAGGAAGTGGTGCTGCTGCCCGCCGGGCGAGGCCCCGTGACCATTCCGCGCAGCCAGATCAGGGCGCTGCGACGGGTTCCGGCCCGGGTGGTGCGGCCCAGCTCCCGGACCGACGACCTGCAGCGAGTGATGGCCCAGGGCTGGCCCGGGATCCGCACCGTACGGATGGGTGGCTGGAGCCTGCACCTGGGGGAGGGCTATTCCCGTCGGGCCAATTCCTGCCATCCCACCGGGGATCCGGAGCGTGAGCTGGGCATCGCGATCGATCAGGTGGCCGCCTTCTATGCCCAGCACGCCCTGACTCCCTGCTTCCTGCTCGCCGCCCGGGACCGGCGGGCCGACGAGCCGGCGGTGGCACTGGATGCCGCGCTGGCGGAGCGTGGCTGGCTTGTCCGCACCCCCTCCCGCGTGATGGTCAGGGACCTGCGCGAACCGCTCGAACCGCAGCCGGTCAGGCTGCACTGGCACGACGAACCGGACGGGACCTGGCTGGGGCTGGAACCGTCGGATCACCCCGGCCGGCTGGCGGTGCTCTCGTCGGCTCCGGCGCACTATGCCACCTTGCACCTGGACGGCCAGCCGGTGGGCTGTGGCCGGCTGGTGATCACCGATGACTGGGCCGGGCTGAGCTGTCTGTTCGTCACCCCCGCCGCCCGCGGCGCCGGACATGGCAGTGCCCTGGCCATCGCGATGATGGCCAGGGCACATGAGCTGGGGGCCAGGTTCTGCTACCTGCAGTTGGCCGACGACAATGACTCAGCCCAGCGGCTGTACCAGTCGCTGGGCTTCGTCGTGCACCATCGCTACCACTACCGGGAACTGGTCGGCTGACTCGCTCCGGGCGCGGTCAGCTGAGGATCCGCAGCTGGTGGCGGTAGGAGTAGTCCTGGCCCTGCAGGGCGCGCAGCCCCGCGCGGGTGTGGGTCCACAGCATCAGGATCGCGGCGATGATGATCATCGGGACACCGACCGGGATCAGGATCAGGGTGTAGCAGAGGACCTGGCCGATGATCATCATGATGTTGGCCCAGATGTTGAAGTTGAAGGCGCCGGCCGCGGCATGCCGGACGTAGCGCGAACGGTCCTTGTACATCAGCCACATCAGCAGCGGCCCGGCGAAGCTCAGCCAGCCGACGCTGATCACCATGGCGATGATCGTGGAGAAGTGTGCCAGCGCGGCCGCGGTGCGGTCCTCGGTGGGGATGTGGTGGTCGACGGGGTTCTGGTAGCCGGTGTTGTAGTAGTTGCTCATGTCTCCATGGTGGCCCACCGGGGCGTCATCCGCGCCGGATCACGGGACGGGTCCGGGGTCTTGTCAGGGTTGCTTCCGGGGCTGCCCGCGCGTCGGGTCATCAGGGATGCACCATGGTCTGGCTAGGCTGTTCCCCATGACCGGAATGCTGGTGTTCGAGCTCGCGGGGATCCTGCTGCTCGCCCTGCCCCTGGTCGTGCTGCTGGTCTGGGCAGCCGCCCGGGAGTCCCGGCTGCGTTCCGAACAGGCCAACCAGGCCCTGGACGCCGCCCAGCGGCTGGTGGACGTCGAGGTCCGCAAGGACCCGCCCTGAACCCGGTTCAGAGCTTGGTGCGCAGCCTGTGCCGGGTGACCTCGTCAATGCCCAGCCCGTCGCGCAGATAGCCGTCCAGCCCGCCGTGGCGGGCGGTCACCTCGTCCAGCCCGGCCTGCAGGAAGGCCAGGTCCACCATGTTCATCGGACGGTTGCGCAGCGCTCGCTTGCGCCCCCCGCGCGCCCGGTCCAGCCGCCAGCGCAGCCGCATCATGGGGTCCACCAGGGGCTGGCTGGCCAGGTAGTCGGCCCGGATCTGGGCCGGGTAGTCGCCGTGGATGTGCTGCAGCAGCAGGGCAATCCACCCGGTGCGGTCCTTGCCGTCGGTGCAGTGGAAGAGCACTGCCCCCGGCTCGTCGGCGATCGCCCGCAGCGTCTCGCCGATCCGCTCCCGCTGTCCCTCGTCGGTGACCATCCGGCGATAGCGGGCCTGCATCGCGGCGATGGTGTCGGCCTCGGTGATCCGCTGACCGGGGGTGGAGTGGCCGGTGCCGTGCAGGTCGATCAGCCGGTGCCGCACCCCCTCCAGCGGTGGATCCGGGAAGTTCGCGGCCACCGTCACCGTGCGCAGGTCGATCACCAGCCGAATGCCGAGCTCCTGGATGCGGCGGCGGTCGGCGGCCGTCGCACCCCACAGCAGCGACGAGCGGTAGACCCCCGTGCCGGGCCGGGTGGTGGCCGTCACCGGCCGCAGGTTGTAGACCCCGAAGGGGACATTCACCCGATGGGTGGCGGCGCGCAGCAGGCTCAGGCTGTTCATGTTGATGACCCTAGCCGCACGGGTTCGCACCCCACGGCTCCGGGCCCCGACGGGTTCACGTCGGGGCCCGGAGGCTGGTGCGACTCAGCGGACGGTGACCCAGTAGCTGCGGGTCACGGTGCTGGGCTTCTTGGTGCCGCAGTAGTAGCCCTTCACGGTGACCTTGTAGCGGCCGGGCTTGGCGTAGCGATGGGTCAGGTTGGGGGTCTTGCCCTGGAACTTCACCACGGTGCCCTTGCGCAGGCAGGACAGGCCACCCAGGCCATCGCCACCGTCACTGGTGCCGTCTCCGAAGGTGATGTAGTAGCCCGCGGACTCCTTGAGGGCGTAGCTGCGTCGGCCGTCGGTGGCCTTGTACTGGTAGCCGGCCTCGGCGTAGCGGTAGGTCAGGGTGCGGCCCTTGACCTTGTGCCAGGTGCCGATGGACATCCAGGGCAGCCGGGGGCGGGCCTTCTTGGCGGTCGGCTTCTTGGTGGCCACCTTCTGAGCAACGACCTTCTGGGGAGCCGGGCTGACGGAGCTGCTGGACGCAAGCGCCGGGGCGAGGGCGAGGCCACCGACGAGGGCGGCGCTGGCGGCAAGGCTGGACATGGTGCGGATGGTGCTCATGATCTGGTCCTCCTGACAGATGCTGGTGGAGCTGGTTGAGCGAACCCCGCGCGCTGGATTCATCGTCTCTACGCACGCGGCGAAGCCCCGGACTCACCCCACCCGCCGCCTTCAGCGCGCCTTCAGCTTGCGGGCAGGTGGGCCAGTTCGTCGGCGATGTTCGCCCGGGCGGACCGCTCGAACCACTCCCGGGCCGCCGGGCTGCCAAAGAGTCGCTCGGTGGACAGGAATCCCTCCAGCACCGCGCGTCGCCCGGCGGCCCAGCGCTGGTCATCCAGGGCGCCGTACTCCACCCGGATGTCCCGCACGGAGACGTGGTAGCGGCCCGGGGCACTGGCCAGGATCGCCAGGTCGGCGTCGCAGAGGCGGGTGCCGGCCGGGTCCCCGGGCTCGGCGGCATGCGCGATGGTGAGCAGCACCAGCCTCTCCACCTCGGCCACCACGGGGCGGGGGAGCCCGGCGGCGGTGAGCTGCCGGACGGCCAGGGCGGCCGAGTCCCGCTCGTCCTGGCCGGGCACACCCCGGTAGACCGCGTCGTGCCAGGCCGTCGCCAGCACCTCCGCATCGGACGGGTGGGGCAGGCCCTCGGCCCGGGCCAGGCGGTCGAGGGTGCGCAGCATCTCGTCCAGGTGGCGGAGGTCGTGATAGCGCCGCTCGTCGGCCCCGTAGCGGGCCAACAGGTCGTCGACGGTGGCCTGCTGGCCGGGCAGCATGGCCAGCAGGCGCTCCCGGACTCGGTGGTGCGCGACGTGGGTCCGGGGGGCGCGCTGCGCGGGCAGGATGCGGATGCCACTGGTGCGCAACCGGTCCACCAGCTCGCGCTCGTGCACCTGCCGGGCGCCGACGGCCAGCGCGTCCGGCACCCGGTCAGCCCGCAGGTCGTAGTGGTCGTGGTCGAAGGCCAGCGGACTCAGGCCGGCACGCCGGGCGGCGTCGTGCAGCTCCCACAGGGTGGTGTCGCTCACCATGTGGCCATAGAGGCTGCCATGGGCGGGCCAGCGCGGCTCGTCGATCAGGATCATTCAGAACAGTCCGTTCACCCAGTGCTCCAGCCCGGCGCAGGCACAGGCCAACAGCACGCTGACAAAGGTGCCGATGATGAAGCGTTCCGCGGCCCCGCTGGTGGTGGCCTTCAGCTCGGGATAGCGGGCCAGCCCCTTCACGGCCAGACAGATCGCGATCGCCTCCGGGTAGTGCGCCACCAGACCGGCATAGATCGCCAGCCGCTCCAGCCGCCCGATCCAGGAGCCGCCGGGCAGCTGGGTGGCGGCGGCCAGCACCCCCGGCGTCTGGTGGTCCGCGCCATCGGGGGTGGGGCGCTTGCGGTCCGCCCGACGAAAGAGGGCCCGCACCAGTGGTCCGCCGGCGGCCACGGCCAGCAGCCCGAAGCCGGCCACCACCAGCACCTCCAGCAGGTGGTGCACGACGGGATTCATCGCGGCCCCCTCAGCCGGGCCAGCAGCCCGACGCACAGTTCCGCGGCGCGCTGGCCCAGCTCGTGCCCGGCCCGCTGGTGACGCTGGCTGGCGGCCGAGGCGCTGATGCCCAGGCGGGCCGCGGCCTCGCCCACGCCCAAGCCCTGCTCCAAGAGGTCCACCATCTGCCACCCTTCCTCGCTGCGCCGCGCCAGGATGTCCTGGAACAGCCACAGTGCCGTCTCGGCCTGACGAGCCGCCTGCCCGTCGCTGACAGCGTAGGGGGCCCCGGTGACAGTTTCTGGGTCCGCCAGCTCCAACGCCAGGCCCGAACGAGTAGTGTGCGCCCGCTCCACCGCGGCGCGCGCCGCGTGGTAGGCAGGGCCGCGCGCCTCCCGGGTGGAGGAGGGCAGCGGGGCCTCCACCGCCCCACAACCAATCCCGATCCACCACCCCGCCTGCCGGGTCAGGCACGCGACGGCCGCCACCACCGCCGCCGGGTCGTCGGTGAGCAACTGCACCTCGTCCCCGGCGGTGCGCTCCGGGCTGAGCAGCACCCGGCCCGCCAGCACCGCGGTGAGCGCCGTGAGCGCGTCCGGCACGCGGTCCGGCGCACTGCGAGAGCCCTGTTGGTCCACCGTCAGGGCGTACACCAAGCCTGGATCCTTCACCCGACCATGTTAAGGGCAATGCCTTCATTGGGCCAGATGAAGCCCGTGGGCTTCCATCTGGTGTCCGATCCGTGGGCAGAGCCGGTTCGTTGTGCTAGACAGGGGTCATGGCAACTACCGCTTTCAAGGGCACCCCCGTCAACACCTCCGGCGAGCTTCCCGCCGTCGGCTCCGCCGCCCCGGCCTTCAGCCTGGTGGGCAAGGACCTGTCCGACGTCACCTCCGACCAGTACCGCGGCAAGCGCTTGGTGCTGAACATCTTCCCCAGCGTGGACACCGGCGTGTGCGCCACCAGCGTCCGCACGTTCAACCAGCTGGCTTCCGGGCTGGACAACACCGTCGTGGTGTGTGCCAGCAAGGACCTGCCCTTCGCCCAGGCGCGCTTCTGCGGCGCCGAGGGCCTGGACAATGTGGTGGTGGGTTCCGACTTCCGCGGCAGCTTCGGTGAGGACTACGGCCTGGTCCAGACCGAGGGCCCGCTGCAGGGGCTGCTGGCCCGCGCCGTCGTGGTGCTGGACGAGCAGGGCACCGTGCTGCACAGCCAGCTGGTGGAAGAGATCACCACCGAGCCGGACTACGACGCCGCCGTCGCCGCGCTCAACTGATCCCAGCCAGGACATCGCGTTCGGCCCGTTCCCCGGCAGGGGAGCGGGCCGAATTGCCGTGTGGGGGGTCAGTCCTCGTCGCCCACCCGGACCAGGCCCTCCTGACTGCAGGAGGCCACCATGGTGCCGTCCTGCAGCAGTCGGCCGGTGGAGAAGCCCAGACCGCTGGCGGCGGCGGGGGAGACCATGTCGTAGAGCAGCCACTCGTCGGTACGCACCGGCCGGTGGAACCACATGGCGTGGTCCATGCTGGCCGCCACCACGTCGGAGCGGCTGAACTGGCGTTGGTGGGGGATGGTGATGACGCTGAGCAGGGTCATGTCGGACAGGTAGGCCAGCACCGCCTGGTGCAGGCCTGGGTCGTCCGGCATCGGCTGGGCGGTGCGCACCCATACCCGCATGTGCGCGCTGTGCGAGCGGGCCTCGATGCTGTGCTCCGGGCCGGAGTCGCCGGCGAAGCGCACGTCCAGGGCCTCCCATGTCTTCCACAGTGGGGACTCGGGGCCGAAGCGCTCGGCCATCACCTCGGTGAGGGAGCGACACTCCTGCGGCGGGGGGACATTGCCGGGCGCCCGATCGGAGTGGTCCAGCCCGGGCTCCTTCACATGGAAGCTGGCATTCATCGCAAAACTGTTCCGGCCACCCTGCCGGGCCACGATCCGACGGGTGCTGAAGCTGCGCCCCTCCCGCAAGGTCTCGACGTCATAGATCAACGGCTTGGTGGGATCGCCCGGGCGCAGGAAGTAGGCATTGAGGGAGTGGCACAGCCGGTCGTCGCCGACGGTCCGTTGGGCCGCCACCAGGGCCTGGGCCAGTACCTGACCGCCGAAGGTCCGCTGCGCCTCGGTGTCTGGCTGGGCTCCGCGGAAGAGCCCCACCTCGATCTCCTCCAGGTCCAGCAGGGTCACCAGTTCAGCAGTTGTCTTGGGCACGTGGCCAGCCTCCCACCGGCGCGACCCGGCCGCCAGAGGCGTGCCAGCATCCGGCCGATCGTGCCACCGGCCGGCCCAGAAGGTTGCTCAGCCGAGGCTGTTGCTCAGGCTGTGACCAGTGTCCAGGTCCGTGATGGTGACGGTGATGATGCCGTGCGGGTCAATGGTGTAGGTCTCCTCCACCAGCGGCCCGTGGTCCAGCCGTCGCACCGGCACCGTCGAAAGGTCCGCGGCGTCCTGCAGCGACGCCTCGAAGCCGAAGACCATCTCCCCCCGCGGGGACAGCTCCCCGACGGGCTGGCCCTGTTCGTCCAGCCGGCCGTACTCGACGAAGCGGAACCAGCCGATGTTGTGCGCCGCGCGGTAGCGACGGGTGACCACCACCTCGTCGGTGAGGCTCACCCGGTGGTCCGGGGACAGGATCGGGTCCAGCCGGACCTCCCGGCCACCCTCGGCCTCCCGGAAGACCCCGAAGCCGCGGGACAGCTGCTCGGCCAGGGTGTAGCCGGCCTCCGGGTCGGCGGCGATCGCCAAGCCGATCGCGGTGGACGCGCCGGGATAGGGGGAGCGGTGCACCCGTCGGCCAAACCGCTCCCGCAGCACCCGCGGCACCAGCGGCAGGCTGGACGAGCCGCCCACCAGGTAGATCCCGGCGATGTCGGAGTGGCTCGCGTCCAAGCCCGCCACCAGGGGCGTCATCGCCTGCAGGCTCTGCTCCACCAGCGGCGTGGCGGCCGCGTAGTAGTCGGCCACGTCAAGGGCCACCAGCTGCCCGTCCAGCTCGACGGCCAGGCGTCGGGTCTGCGGGGTGAGCCCCTCCTTGGCGCCGCGGCACTGGTCCACCAGCTCGTCCAGGGCACGTTCCGGCAGGCTCTGTTCGGCCACGCCGGCCTTGTCCAGCACGCATTCGGCCAGCAGCAGGTCGAAGTCGTCGCCGCCCAGCCGGTTGATCCCCACCGTGCCCAGCACCTCGTGGTCGGAGTTCTCCACGCTGACCAGGGAGGCGTCGAAGGTGCCGCCGCCCAGGTCATAGACCAGCACCCGGTTGCGCCGGGAGGTGACGGTGCGGCGCTGCCGGTGGGTGTACTCGAAGCCCGCGGCGCTGGGCTCGTTCACCATGGCCGCGACGCTGAAGCCCGCCCGACGAAAGGCCTCCAGGGTGAGCATCCGCTGTGCCGTGTGGGCGTGCGCGGGCACGCCCACCACCACGGCCTCGGTCAGTTCCTCCTCGCCCAGGGTGGAGGCGCCCTGCAGGGCCTCGCGCAGCGCGGTCAGGAAGCCGGTCACCAGGTCCAGCAGCCCGATCCGCTGCCCGTCCACCTCGATGCTGGACTCCAGCGTCAGGTCCGGCGCCGCCAGGTGGCGCTTGACGGAGCGGATCAGGCTGGCCCCCTCGCGCGCGGCGGCCTGGGCGGCGAAGCCGTGCACCAACTGCCCGTCGCTCAGGGCACTGACGGTGGGGAAGTGGTCATGGAAGTCCCCGTCGACATCCAGGAAGTCGACGACGGGATAGTTGCCGCGGTCCGCAAGTGCGACGACGGTACGGGTGGTGCCAAAGTCAATGCCAAGGTGCATGGCACCAGCCAATCACGCCCGGTGCTGCCTGCCCAGCACCGATCCACGCCCGGCCGCTGGGCGGGTTCTCAGCCGGGATGTGCTGCGACGGCGGATGTGACCAGTCCACCCGCGGGCCTGACAGAATGGGCGCCATGGCAGACAACCAGCCCCGCGATGACCACGCCAAGCTGCTCAAGCAGTCCATCTCCACGGTGAAGCAGTTGCGCGGATGGGTCGCCAGCGATCCGTCCCGGGCCGACGAGTTCGTCGACGCGCTGAACCAGGCCACCGGGCTGCGGCTGTTGTCCCGCGCCTGGGCCGAGGCCGCAGCGGAGGCCACGGAGGCCGTGGGTGCCGCCAACAAGCTGGTGGCCTCGCGCGGGCCGGTGGGCCCCTACACCCCGCTGGTGGACGCCGGGCGCTACTTCACTGCGCTGACCCATGTTGCCACCGTGCAACTGGGGATGAACCTTCCCGAACCGGCCGGCAACACCATCGCCGCCGCCTTCGGCTGGAAGGACCAGCTGACCCGCGACGGCCTGGCCGACGAGTTGCTGCCCCGCACCGCGGTCTGGGCCCTGCTGGCGCAGGCCCGCAGCGCCTTGGCCCGGGGTGACCTGGCCGAGGCCAATGCCCGCGCCGATGCCGCACTCAACCGGGCCCGGCAGGCCAACCTGGTGGGCGACGAGACCCCGGTGCTGCTGGATGCCCTGCGTGCCTCGGCCGACGCCCGGCATGCCGTCGGCCTGGGCGAGCAGTCGGTGGACCTGCTGCGGGAGGCCGTCGACCGGTGGCACCGCTGGACGGATGACTCGTTGGAGCAGCTGCCGCGGATGGCCAAGCCCCATCTGGAGCGCCTGGTGGCCCCCGCCAGCCCGCTGTTCCGGGACCTGGCCGATCGACTGGCTGCCGTCGGCCGGCTGGACGAGGCCCTGGCCCTGCGGGAAGAGCTGGCCAAGCTCCTGCACCGCACCGCGGGCCGACGCGGGGAGCCCGGCCGGGTGGAACTGGCGCTGGCCCGGGCCGACCAGGTGTGGACCCTGACCGACGCCGGCCGAGCCGTCGAGGCCGTGCGGGCCGGCGAGGATGCCACCCAGGCGCTGCAGGCCCTGTACAAGTCGGAGAAGCCGGTGGGTGCCCACCTGCCCACCCAGCTGCTGGTGGCCCCGGCGCTGGCCCGCGCGGAGCTGGCGGCCGACCGGGCCGAACAGGCCAGCCGCACGCTCGATTCGGTCTTCCACCGATTGCAGGCGCACCGCCAGATTCCCGTCGGCCCGGCCGCGAAGGCGCTGGCGTTGTGGGTGCGCGCCGACGTGCAGGCTGCGCAGGGCTCAGAGGCTGCGGCGGCCACCCGAGCCGAGGCCGACCAGTTGCTGGCCGAACTGCGGGCCGGCGAGTCGGAACAGCGGCACCATTCCCAGAGCGATCCCCTGACCTACCTGCACGCCCGGGCACGGGGCGTCGTGCTGCCCAGCCAGCAGCCCACCCCGCACTGGGACGTGCCCGATGCCAGCGCCGCGCTGGTGCCCGGCACCGTCCGCCAGCTGGCCGAAGAGCAGGTCAGCGACGAGGAGGCGATGCGCCGGATCGACGAGGTTCGCGAGCAGGCGGCCCGGGAACGCGCCGTGGCGGAGCTGCGCCAGGCCGCCCAGCGCGCGGAACAGGAGCGCGAGCAGGCCGAGCGCCGGGCGGCGGCGCGGGCGGAGTACGAGCGGCAGGAGGCAGAACGCCGCGAGGCCGAGGAGGCCGCACGGATGGCGGCCGAGCGGGAGCGAGCCGAGCAGGAACGCCTGGCCGCCGAGCAGGCGGAGCAGGAGCGCCGGCGAGCCGAAGCGGCAGCCGCGGAGGACGAAGCCCGGCGCGTGGCAGCGGAGACGGAGCGCGAGCAGGCGGAGGAGCGCCAGGCGGCCGAGCGGCGGGCCGCGGAGGAGGCTGCCCGCGTCCAGGCCGAGCGACTGGATGCCGACCGCCGGGCTGCCGAGGAAGCCGCCCGGGTCGAGCGCGAGCAGGAAGAGCAGGAACGGCTCGCCGCCGAGGAGCAGGAGCGGCGGGAGGCAGAACAGCTTGCTGCCCAGGAGGCCGCCCGACGCGAGGCCGAGGAAGCGGCGCGGCTGGAAGCTGAGCGCGCCGAACAGGAACGCGCGGAACAGGCCCGGCTGGAACAGGAACGCGCCGCGGCCGATCCGCTGGATGCCCTCCGCTCGGCGGCCCGCGAGGCAGTCGGCTCCGGCAACAAGGACCGGATCATCGCCACCCACGAGCAACTGGTTGCGGCCCTGGAGACCCGGGCACCGGCCCAGCCGCAGAGCCTGGGGCGGGAACTGGTCGACGTCCTGGAGCGGCTGTCCGAGGCCCAGGGCTGGTGGGGTGGGCGCGCGGCCGGCAAGCGGGCCAAGCAGCTCGCCAAGCAGTGGGGGCTGTGAGTCAGTCGGCCGTGCCCAGGGCCAAGTCCACGGCGTCGCCGAGCACCTGGCCCAGCGAGTCGTGGATCACCAGCGACGCCTCCGCGTCATAGGGCGTCGCGTCGCGGTTGACCAGCACCAGGTGCGGGCCACGGTGGAAACGCACCAGGCCCGCCGCCGGGTAGACGTTCAGGGAGGTGCCGCCCACCAACAACACGTCGCAGCCCAGGATGGCCTCGATGGCCTGGTCCATCACCCGGCCGTCCAGCGCCTCGCCGTAGAGCACCACGTCGGGGCGGACCATCTCTCCGCAGGCCGGGCAGCTGGGCACGCCCGTCGTGCCGAGCATCCACGCCATGTCCTGCTGGGCGCCGCAGCCGACGCAGCTGTTGCGCTGGGCCGATCCGTGCAGTTCCAGCACCCGTCGGGAGCCGGCGGCCTGGTGCAGCCCGTCGATGTTCTGGGTGATCACCGCGCCCAGTTTGCCTGCCTGCTCCAGCCGGGCCAGCGCCCGGTGGGCACGGTTGGGCTCCGCGTCGGGGTGCAGCAGCGAGGTGCGATGGAAGTCGAAAAAGGCCTGCGGGTCGTGCACCAGGCAGTCGTGGCTGAGCAGGTACTCCGGCGGGGGAGCGTCCGGGGTCGCGCGGGCATAGAGCCCGGCCGAGGAACGGAAGTCCGGGATCCCACTCTCGGTGGAGATTCCGGCGCCGCCGAAGAAGACGATGTCCCGCGCGTCGGTCAGGATGCTGGCCAAGGAGTCCATGCAGCCATCCTTCCACCAGCAGTCCACCCCTGTGGGTGTGACCTTGATCACACAACCATCTGGTAGAATCCATCACGAGCGGCCGGGCCCAGCTCTCGCTCACCCCCGAACACCATCCCAGAAGCCGTTCGAGACGAACGACCCCATGGTCTCGTCTTGGTGAATGCACCGAGCCGTGTCCAGCCGTGCGCCGCAGACCGCGTCGCCCGGCACACAAACGATCCTCCCGGGAGTATTGGTGCACGTCTCACCCCTTGTCTGGGGCCTGACGGTGGTCTTCATCGTCGGTCTGCTGTTGTTCGACTTCATCTTCCATGTCCGCCAGGCGCACATCCCCACCCTGCGCGAGGCGGCCACCTGGTCGGCCATCTACGTCGGCATCGCCATCCTGTTCGGGATCGGCGTGTGGCTGCTCGGCGGCGGCCAGATGGGCACGGAGTATTTCGCCGGTTACATCACGGAGAAGGCCCTCAGCGTCGACAACCTGTTTGTCTTCCTGATCATCATGGCCAGCTTCAAGGTGCCCAGAGCGGACCAGCAGAAGGTGCTGCTCTTCGGCATCGTCTTCGCGCTGATCGCCCGCACCGGCTTCATCCTGATCGGGGCCGCGGCCATCAACCGCTGGTCCTGGGTCTTCTACCTGTTCGGGCTGGTGCTGCTGGTCACGGCCGGCAACATGCTCAAGCCGGAGGACAGCGGCGACGGGCACGGCGCCGACAACATCATGATCCGGATTGCCCGCAAACTCTTCCACACCAGTGATCACTACGACGGGGACAAGCTGTTCACCGTCGAGAACGGCAAGAAGGTGATGACCCCGATGCTGCTGGTGATGGCGGCCATCGGCGGCACCGACATCCTGTTCGCGCTGGACTCCATCCCGGCGATCTTCGGCCTCACCCAGAACACCTTCATCGTGTTCACCGCCACCGCCTTCAGCCTGCTGGGGCTGCGCCAGCTCTTCTTCCTGATCGACGGTCTGCTGGACCGCCTGATCTACCTGTCCTACGGTCTGGCGGCAATCCTGGCCTTCATCGGCGTGAAGCTGGTGCTGCATGCGCTGCACGAGAACACCCTGTGGTTCATCAACGACGGCCAGCACGTCAATGTGGTGGAGATCAGCACCAACCTCAGCCTGACGGTGATCCTGGGCGTGCTGGCGGTGACCGTGCTGGCGTCGCTGCTCTCCCAGAAGGGCAAGGCGCACACCGCCGTCAACAATGCCCGGCACCACGCCCAGGTCTATGTGGACCTGGACTGGGAGTCGGACCAGGCGGAGCGGGAGCGGATCTACGCCAAGCTGGTGCGCGAGCGCGCCCGGATCGAGCTGCTGGAACCGAAGTACCGCAACGAGATCCGCGACCAGCGGGAACTGCACGAGCTCTTCCAGCGGGCCGACCGGATCCACGGCGAGCGCGCCGCGCAGGGCCACGCCACGGCGGGAGCGCTGCTGTGAGGCAAGCGCTGGCCGCGCTCAGCCGAGGGTGTCGCGGCCCCGGGTGACAATCAGCGGGTCCGGCTCATGCACGACGGAGGTGTCCTTGCCCTCGTAGTCGAACTGGTTCAGGAAGAACCGCATCGCATTGATCCGGGCCCGCTTCTTGTCATTGGACTTGATGCTCCACCACGGGGCGGTGTCCGTGTCGGTGGCGGCGAACATGGCGTCCTTGGCGTCGCCGTACTCGTTCCACTTGTCCAGGCTCTCGATGTCCATCGGGGAGAGCTTCCACTGCCGCACCGGGTCCAGCTGGCGGATCGCGAACCGGGTGCGCTGCTCGCCCTGGGTGACGGAGAACCAGAACTTGGTCAGCGAGGTGCCGGAGTCGGTGATCATGGTCTCCAGCAGCGGGGTCTGGCGCAGGAACTGCTGGTACTCACCCTCGTCGCAGAAGCCCATCACGCGCTCCACGCCAGCCCGGTTGTACCAGGACCGGTCGAACAGCGTGATGTCCCCGGCGGTGGGGAAGTACTGCACATAGCGCTGATAGTACCACTGGCCCTGCTCGGTGGTGGTCGGCTTGTTCAGCGCGACGGTGCGCAGGTGGCGCGGGTTCAGGTGCTCCTCGAAGCGCTTGATGGTGCCACCCTTGCCGGCGGCGTCGCGGCCCTCGAACAGCACGATGTGCCGGGCCCCGACGTCCTGGGTCCAGTACTGGAACTTCAATAGCTCCACCTGCAGCGCGTACTTCTCCTGCTCGTACTCCTCGCGCTCCATCCGCTGCTCGTAGGGGTAGTCCTCCCGCCAGGTCTCTACGGCGGAGCCACCCGGATCGATCAGGTCGGGGTCACTGCCGGCGGTGTCCGGCAACACGGAGTAGCCGGTCTGGCGCAACTGGTCGATGTACTCGCGAAAGTCCATGTTGCTCATGTCGGTCAGTTCCATCGCTGCCTCCGTCGTCGTGCCGAACAGCTCGATCCTAGGCAGTCGGCGAAGCCCAACCCGGCTGGCAGCGGCCCAGCGTCTGAGAATTCCTCGCCCGTACACGTGGCCGTCACCTCGGCGCGGACACCCGGACAACAATTGCACGGGATAAAGCGTGTATATAGTGGGCGCACACGTCCCAAAGGAGAATGACATGGCACAGTCCGTACCGGTCACCAGCCAGCTCACCGCCGAGCACGCCGAAACCATCAAGGCGACCCTGCCGCTGGTGGGTTCCAGGATCGACGAGATTGCCCCCACCTTCTACCGCCGCATGTTCAGCGCCCACCCGGAGCTGCTGCGGGACACCTTCAACCGCGGCAACCAGGCCCAGGGCGCCCAGCAGAAGGCGCTGGCCGCCTCGGTGGCCACCTTCGCCACCATCCTGGTCAACCCCGACGGCCCCAGCGCCGACGACCTGCTGAGCCGGATTGGACACAAGCACATCAGCCTGGGCATCACCGAGGACCAGTACCAGATTGTCCACGACAACCTGATGGCCGCCATCGTCGAGGTGCTGGGCGCCGACGTGGTCACCGCCCCGGTGGCCGAGGCGTGGGACGAGGTCTACTGGATCATGGCCCGCACCCTGATCCGCTTCGAGAATGCCGGCTACCGGGCCGCGGGCGTCGAGCCCGGCAAGGTCTTCCTGACCGCCCAGGTTGCCCGCCGGATCGAGCAGGGCGAGGGCGTGGCCACCTTCGAGCTGGTGGCCCGCGAGGGCGAGCCCGAGCTGGTCGGCTTCCTGCCCGGCCAGTACATCTCCGTGCGCCGCACCATGGCCGACGGCGCCGGACAGCTGCGCCAGTACAGCCTGTGCAATGCCCCCACCGCGGGCCGCTGGCAGATCACTGTGAAGAAGGTCACCGGCACCCCCGACGGTGAGGTCTCCTCGTCGATCATCGACGGGCTGCACGAGGGCGACGAGCTGGAGGTCACCCTGCCCACCGGTGACCTGGTGCTGGACCAGGCCAGCGACGCCCCCGTCGTGCTGATCAGCGCCGGAATTGGTGCCACCCCGATGCTGGGCATGGCCCGCGCCCTGGCCGACGAGAAGTCCGAGCGCACCGTGCTGGTGCTGCACGCCGACCAGGACGCCGCCGGCGCCGCGCTGGTGGACGAACTGACCGAGGCAGCCAAGGCGCTCCCGAATGGCCGGATCACGCTCTGGTTCGAGAAGGGCGAGCACGAGCTGGCCACCCTGGGCCTGATGCAGCTGGACCAGGTGGAGCTGCCCGAGGGTGCCCAGTACTACCTGTGCGGCTCCAACGGTTTCCTGCAGGCGGTCCGCACCCAGCTGCTGGCCAAGGGAATCGCGGCCGAGGACGTGCACTTCGAGCTGTTCAGCCCCAACGACTGGCTGCTGCCTGCCTGACCGGACCGGGCCTGAGTAGGGTGGGGCCGTGCGGCACCGCCGCGAACCGAAAGGACACCGACATGGTGAACATCAATGACCTGGTGAACAAGGCCGAGGAACTCGCCAAGCAGCATCCCGACGAGGTGCGCAAGGCGATCGACGCGGTCGAGGACCAGTTCGACGCCCGGACCGGCGGCAAGTACAGCCAGCAGGTGGACCAGGCCGGCAATGCGGTGGAGGGCAAGCTGGGCCTGCCGGAGGCAACCCCGCAGACGCCCGCCCCCGAGGCACCGGCCCAGGAAGCTCCGACCCAGGAGGCTCCGGCCCAGGAAACCCCGGCGCAGGCTGACGCTCCCGAGCAGACCGAGCCGGCGGGCGCCCCGGCCCAGACCGCGGATCAGCAGCAGCCCGCCGATTCGGCGGAGCCGCAGGCCTGACCGCGAGCCACCCGACATCGGCCGCGTCCCCGTACCGGGGGCGCGGCCGATTCGTCGTGTGGCGGGGGAGCGGGCAGTCAGACCAGCTGGCTGACCGCGTGGATCAGCAGACCCGCCAGGCAGCCCACCACGGTGCCGTTGATCCGGATGAACTGCAGGTCCCGCCCAACGAACAGCTCGATCCGCTCGGAGGCCTCGTCGGCATCCCACCGGTCCACGGTCACCGAGATCACCGTCGCCAGTTCCTCGCCGTAGGTGTCCACCAGGAAGCCGACCACATCCACCACCCGGTCATCCAGCCTGGTGCGCAGCTCCGGATCATTGGCCAGCTGGGTGGCGGCGTCGGCCAGCCACCGGTCTGCCCGCCGCCACAGCGTCGAGTCGTCGTCATCCAGCGCGGTGGTGATGGACTCCCGCACGCTGCCCCACAGTTCCACCACGGCCGGACCCACCGACGGGTTGTCCAGCAGCCGCTCCTTGACATGTTCGGCCTTGGCCATGATCGCCGGGTCATGCTTCAGGTCCTCGGCCAACCTGGCCAGGTAGGTGTCGACCGCCTTGCGGAAGGGGTGCGCGGGCTGCATCCGCACCGCCATGGACCATTCCAGGGCCTGCTGGTAGCCGAAACCGGAGACCTGCTTGTCCAACCAGCGCGGGCTCCAACTGGGCGCGCGTTCCCCGATCACGTGCCGGGCGGCATCCGGGTTGCGCTCCAACCAGGCGTGCAGCTCCTTGGCCAGCACGTCGACGAGCTGCTGGTGGGAGCCGTCGCGCACCACGTCGGCCAGCAGGTCGCCCGCCAGTGGGCTCATCTGCTGCTGGCGCAGCCGGGGGAGCACGGTGTCGGTGACCAGGCCCTCGACGTCCTCGTCGCGCACCCGGTCCAGCAGGGCCCGCAGGCCGCGCACCACCTGGGCCAGCGCACGACGCCGATTGCCCGGCTGCTGCAGCCAGTCCGCGATGCGCTGGGCCACCTGGGCGTCCCGGACCCGTTCCCGGAAGATGTCGGCGGTCAGGAAGTTGTTGGTGACGAACTGCTGCAGGCTTCGGCCCAGCTCGTTCTTGCGTCGCTTGACCAGCGCGGTGTGGGGCAGCGGGATGCCCATCGGATGGCGGAAGATGGCGGTGACGGCAAACCAGTCGGCCAGGGCACCCACCATCGCCGCCTCGCTGCCGGCATTCACCCAGCCGACCCACCCGGTGCGCACGTCGCGCAGGGTCAGCAGGTAGAGCACCGCGGCCAGCACCAGCAGGCCGGTGGCCACCAGCCGCATCTTCTTCAGGTCCGCCCGTCGTTCGGCATCGCCGGGGGCATCGATCATCAAGCTCACCGCTCCAGTGTGACCCATCGCGGGAAACAGCCAGTCCACCCGCCCGGGTGACCCACCAATCTTTGGGCCGCGTAGTCTAAATACATCGGATGTCGAGCAAGCCAATGGAGGCGAGCATGTACTACAGCAACGGCAACTACGAGGCCTTCGCCCGGCCGCGCAAGCCCGAGGGCGTCGAGCAGAAGTCCGCATGGATCGTGGGGGCGGGCCTGGCCTCGCTGGCCGCGGCGGTCTTCCTGATCCGCGACGCGCAGATGGATCCCCGCCGGATCACCATCCTGGAGGCCATGCCGCTGCCCGGGGGAGCGTGCGACGGGATCGAGGACCCCAACAAGGGCTTCCTGATCCGCGGCGGGCGGGAGATGGAGAACCACTTCGAGTGCCTGTGGGACCTGTTCCGCTCCATCCCGTCGTTGGAGACCCCCGGCGCCAGCGTGCTGGACGAGTTCTACTGGCTGAACAAGGACGACCCCAACTACTCGCTGATGCGCGCGACCGTCCAGCAGGGCCAGGATGCCCACACCGACGGGAAGTTCACCCTGTCCAAGAAGGCCATGGGCAGCATCATGAAGCTCTTCTTCACCCGCAACGAGGACCTCGAGGGCAAGAGGATCACCGACGTGCTGCACCCGGACTTCTTCGAGTCCAACTTCTGGCTCTACTGGCGCACCATGTTCGCCTTCGAGGACTGGCATTCCGCCCTGGAGATGAAGCTCTACTTCCAGCGCTTCATCCACCACATCGGTGGCCTGCCGGACTTCAGTGCCCTGAAGTTCACCAAGTACAACCAGTACGAGTCCCTGATCCTGCCCATGGTCACCTGGCTGCAGGAGCAGGGCGTGGTCTTCCAGTACGACACCCGCGTCACCAATGTCCTGTTCGACCTGACCGCACAGCGCAAGGTGGCCCGACGGATCGAGTGGATCCGCGACGGCCAGGCCGGGGGGACCGACGTCGATGCCAGCCAGCTGGTCTTTGTCACCAATGGTTCCTGCGTGGAGAACTCCGCCTGGGGAGATCAGCACACCGCGCCCGCCTTCGACGCCACCGTCAAGGAGGGCGGCATCTGGAGCCTGTGGCGGAACATCGCCCGCCAGGACCCGGCCTTCGGCCGGCCGGATGTCTTCTGCACCACCCCGGAGCTGTCCCAGTGGGAGTCCGCGTCCCTGACCACGCTGGATGAGCGGATCACGCCCTACCTGGAGCGGATCTGCCAGCGGGATCCGCACAGCGGCCGGGTGGTTACCGGCGGGATCGTTAGCGTGCCGGACTCCAGCTGGCTGCTCAGCTGGACCATCAACCGCCAGCCGCACTTCACCACCCAGCCCGGGGACAAGATCGTCGTGTGGATCTACGGCCTGTTCACCGACGTGCCGGGCAACTTCGTCAAGAAGCCGATGCGGGAGTGCACCGGGGAGGAGATCACCCAGGAGTGGCTGTACCACCTGGGTGTCCCGGTGGACCAGATCCCGGAGATGGCCGCCACCTCCGCGGTCTGCATGCCGTGCATGATGCCCTTCATCACCAGCTTCTTCCTGCCGCGCCACGCGGGCGACCGCCCGGCCGTGGTGCCCGAGGGCTGCGTGAACTTCGCCTTCCTGGGGCAGTTTGCCGAGACCACCCGGGACACCATCTTCACCACCGAGTACTCGGTGCGCACCGGGATGGAGGCCGTCTACACCCTGCTGGACGTCGAGCGCGGCGTGCCGGAGGTCTGGGGATCGGTCTACGACGTGCGCTGCCTGCTGGACGCCACCATCAAGATGCGCGACGGCAAGCCCTTCCCAGTGCCCGGGCCGGTGAAGAAGCGGTTGGACCGCACGATCGTCGGGCCGCTGCTGCGCCGCTACGGCGCCATCTGAGGCCGCCGCCCAGGCCAGGCTGAGGGAGATCCGGTTCCGCAAGCGAGCCGCCTTGCCAATCCCGGACGGGTGACCGATTCTGGGGTGCGTGAAGTCATCCACATTCGCCACCCTGGCCGGCCTGGTGCTGGCGCTGATCCTGCTCTGGCTGGCCATGCAGGGATTCAACGTGGTGCGCTGGCGGATCCGCTACCTGATGCCGGCCTTCCTGTCGGGCCTGGTGGTGGGCGTGCTGGCCACCCTGGCGCTGACCGGTGGCCGCCGGGGGTAACCTGTCCGTCATGTCCTCCCCAGCCCTGGCCCCGTCCCGCACCGCCGAGAGCGCCGACGCCCCGGAGGGCACCTGGGCGGTGGTGGTGGGCGCCCTGGCCGTGGTGGCGACGACGCTCGCCTCGGGCGTCTTCTTCAAGGGCTTCCTGGACCTGGCCAAGCTGCCCGGCCCGACGCCGTCGATGGACCAGATCCCCGACACCCCCGCAGCCCAGGCGGCCGTGCGGTGGATGCAGATCGGCGGCGGCCTGTACGTGGTGGCCGCGGTGCTGGCCGTGGTGGGCCTGGCCGCCGGGATCCACTTCGCCCGTCGTCCCTGCGGCTATGGCAGGGGAGTGTGGGCCATCGCCCTGTCCGCCTGCACCCCGGTGCTGGCCATCATGCTGCTCACCGGCATGGGCGCCACGTGAACCTGCCCCCGGAGCTTCCCGCCTGGGAACCAATGCTGGCCACCCTGGGCAGCATCGATGCCGTGGCGGGGCACCCACGGGACTACCACTACGAGGTGAAGTGGGACGGCTACCGCGGGGTGGCCTCCTGCGGTGACGCGGCCGGCATGCGGCTGCGCAGCCGAGGCGGCCTGGACCTGCTGGCCAGCTACCCGGAGCTGGCGGAGCTGCGCGGCTTGGTGGCCGGCCACCGGGCGGTGCTGGACGGTGAGATCGTCGCCTTGACGGACTCTGGCGTCTCCGACTTCGAGGCGCTGCAGAACCACGGCCAGCCCGGCGCACGGTCTGCCCACTACATGCTCTTCGACCTGCTGCACCTGGACGGGCATGACCTGCTGGAGGTGCCCTATCTGGCGCGACGAGACCTGCTGACCAGCCTGATCGACGAGGGTTCGCCGCACGTGCACGTCCCCAGCACCTTCGGCGACCAGCTCGACGTCGCCCGGCAGGCCAGCGTCCAGTTACGTCTGGAGGGGCTGATTGCCAAGCGGATCACCAGCGGCTACCAGCCGGGCAGCCGCAGCCCGTACTGGCTGAAGGTGAAGAACTTCTACACCCAGGAGGTGGTGGTGGTCGGCTGGAGCCGGGGGAGCGGGAACCGCTCCGGTGGCCTCGGCTCCCTGCTGCTGGCCGTCCCGGGGGACGACGGCAGCCTGCACTGCGTCGGCAGCGCCGGCAGCGGATTCAGTGCCGCCGCGCTGGACCAGGCCCTGTCCCGGCTGGCCCCGCTGGCCGTTCCCGCCAATCCCGGGGTGCTGGGGGTCCGCCCGGCCGAGGCCCGGGTGGTCACCTGGGTGCGCCCGGAGCTGGCCGGCGAGGTCAGTTACGGCATGTGGACCTCGGCCGGCCGGCTACGCCATCCGGTCTGGCGGGGGTGGCGCGACGACCTCGACCCCAGCCAGATCCGGCGCGACGTCGGCTGATCAGGCGCTGGGCGTCGGCTCCCGCACGATCATCGCCAACCCACCGAACGGCGGCAGGGTGACGCTGAAGCCGCCCAGGTCGTCGATGTTGTCCACCTTGCGACGGGTGGACAGGTCGAAGACCCGGCCGGCGGGGATGTGCTCGGACTGCACCCGGGAGACGATCTTCTCCGGCCCGAAGTTGAGCGCCGTGATCTGGATGGCGCCCACCTCCAGCCGGTTGACCAGCACCAGCAGGGACTTGTGGGCCACCTCGGGGATGTCCACCAGCTCGCCGGAGGCAATCCCGTTGCGCTTTCGCACCTTGAGGATCTGGGTCAGCCGGGAGGCAAAGGACGTCGTGCTGGTCAGCTGCTCCGGCAGCGAGCCGTACAGCGCGGTGGCCTTCGGCATGCCCGAGGCCGAACCCTTGGCCTCCGGATTGGAGCCCAGCAGGTCATAGGCGCCGCGCTCCAGCCAGCGGGTGTCGCCGGTGTCGATCAGCTTCTGCACCTGCTCCCGGGCCAGCGGGAGGGCACCCACCAGGTCCCAGCCGGACAGCGCGAAGACACCGGGCTGCCAGGCATTGTACATGCACAGCAGCAGGTGGGCCTGGGTGATCCGCTTCACGTCGGCCTCGGTGATCTGGGTCAGGTCGGTGATCCCCAGGCTGGCGGTGATGATCGACGCGGTGGTGCAGGCGATGCCGTTCTGGGTGAACACGGCGTTGTACGGGCCGGCCTCACCGGTGATGGTCTGACGCAGGGTCTCGCGGATGTGCTCGCTCATCTCCGCGCCCGTCCAGTCCCGGCCGTCCAGGTGGTAGACCTCGTCCTTGTGGTTGTTGGCAAAGTGCACCAGCTCATAGGTGAGCTCGTCGTGGTTCTGCAAGGCGTGCACCAGCGAGGCCTGGTCGATGCCGGTCTTGGCGGCCTCCCGCAGCGTCAGCCGCAGGAATTCGGTGTCGCCGGTGGCCATGGCGTACTGGTAGGCCGGACGGGTGACGAAGTCGTAGCTCAGGTCCGGCCCCACGGCGGAGGTGTTCCTGATGTCGTCCATGCCCAGGTTCATCTCCTGGAAGGTGAAGCCACCCACCTTGCGCACCATGGAGCCGATCAGCTGGTTGGCGGCCTGGCTGAGCGGGTGCCCCTCGGACCAGGCGGCGTCCTCGTCGATGGACTTCTCGACGCCCAGGAAGCCATTGGCGTCCAGCCGCAGGCCGCCGGAGCCCAGGTCCAGCAGCGAGTGCAGGGCATCGCCCATCACCAGTCGCATGCCGGCGAAGGTCGGGTCCAGCCAGTTGATCGACGGCTGGCCCTCCTTGAAGTAGTGCAGGTAGACCCAGCGTCGCTTGACGCCCTTGTAGTCGTAGATCTCCGGGGTGCAGGACCAGTTGGTCTCCTTGACCCCCGGCTCGTAGAAGATCACCCGC
Source organism: Luteococcus sp. H101 (assembly GCF_038433155.1). Classification (NCBI taxonomy): domain Bacteria; kingdom Bacillati; phylum Actinomycetota; class Actinomycetes; order Propionibacteriales; family Propionibacteriaceae; genus Luteococcus; species Luteococcus sp. H101. The sequence continues at coordinate 9,144 of NZ_JBCDMW010000043.1, read as the reverse complement.
TGCATCTCGCCGATGATGTAGCCGGCCTCGGCCAGGGCCTGCTCCGCCTCCGGCGTCAGGTTCACCGAGTCCTTGCCCGGGGGGACGTCGGGCAGCAGGTGCCAGGCCTCCTCCGGGATGTTCACCATGTGGTAGATGCCGGGGTAGTCGTGGTAGTTGAGCTCGGCCAGCCGGAAGTCCGCACCCTTGCCGGTGTGGGCGGGGATGATGTCGTCGATGATGGTGCCGCCGTGTTTGGAGGCGTTCTCGCACATCTGGCGGAACTCCTCCTCATTGCCGAAGACGGGGTCCATCGCCATGCTGATCCGGTCGAAGTGGCCGTCGATGCTGGGGGTGGGCTGCCACCCGCTCAGCCCGCCGGCCAGCTTCACCGGGCCGGTGTGGATGGCGTCGATGCCGATCTGCGCGAAGCACTCCCACAGCTTCTCCGAGCCGAGCGCGCCCAGGAAGGACTGCCCGTTCTCGTTGATCATGCTCAGCGGGTAGGCGGTGAACCAGGCCGACGCGGTCTGCACCGCGGCGCGAGGGTCCGGGTGGGCAAAGGGGTTCTGCCACATCTGGTGGCCACCGGCCAGCTGCCGGGCGACGGTGGTGGCGTCGTGCAGCATCGACTGGTTCTCCAACCAGTCCACATAGGCGCGGTTGCGGCCGTCGGCCTCAAAGGGCGGGGTCAGCGGGCTGGACTGCTTGCCGGAGCGGTGTCGGCTGGCCCGGGGACGCACCAGGTGTGGCCGGGCGGCAAAGCGCTGCTGTTCGAAGCTGATCTCGGGCAGGATGTCCTCCAACGGCACACCGTCGGCGGTCACCTCGTCGGGCTCCGCCATGGCCGCAGTGGCCTTGTCCTGCTTGGCCTGCTCCTTGGCGGCCTTGCTGGCCTTCTTCTTCTCGGCAGGCTTCTTCTCGGCAGGCAGGTCAGCGTCGTGCTTCTCGGAACGCGGAGTCTTGGGTTCGGGATTGCTCACGCAGACAATCTAGTGGGCCAGCTGAGGAGAATGCGCACTTTCAGGCATTCGGGGGCAGGATGGACGACGTGTTTGACAGCTCAACGTCTCGCCGGCTGGCCGCACCCCTGACCGCCGGCCTCACCCTGGTCCTGTCCAGTCTTGCCACCTCCGCCCAGGCGGCAACCCCATCCCAGTTCACCGTCCGGGTGGGGGGGCTGCAGCGGCGCGGTGCTGAACACCCGCAGCGGCTCCTGGGTGATCACTGCCCGGCACTGCGCCACGCCGCGCACCGTCAGCGCCGGCCGCAGCACCTGGCGGGTGACGAGGGTGGTCAACCAGCCCGGTTCGCTGGTCACCCACGACGTGCGGCTGGTGCAGGTGGACGGCAACATCAAACGGGCCGTGGGCGGGGGATTCGCCCTGGGGGTGGCGCCCCGGCCTGGGACCCGAATCACCGTGCGGGGTTTCGCCCCGCGCCCGGGTGACCTCAAGGGCTGCAGTGGGCTGCGGATCTCCTACAACCACGGCTTCCCGCAGGTGGACCACTGCTACCTGCCCACCGCGGCGCCAGCGGCGGGCCCTGGTACACGTCGGACTGGGTGCTGCACGGGGTGACCGGTGGCTTGAACGGCGGGGGAGCCACCGACTACACCACCAACACCAGCCCGTTCACCCGGGAGACCGTCAGCTGGGCCCGGAGCCATCTGGCCTGACCCGTCTGTCCTGACCCGGGCGCGACGTGTCTCAGCGTCGATTGCGCAGCTTCATCAGTTCCCGGCGCTGGGCCGGGGTCAGGGAGTCCATCCCCTTGGCGCTGATCTGGTCCAGCAGTTCGTTCAGGCGGTCATCGTCCTTGGCCCGGGCAGCCTGCCGCTTGGCCTGCTCCCTGGCCGCGCGGGTGGGTTTGCCGGGCTTGCCCGGCTTGGGAGTGCTGCGCCCGGGAATCCAGTCGTAGTCGCGCAGCAGGCCCTGGCTTCGGGCCAGGACGGCCACCAGCGCGAAGCCAAGCAGCATGGACAGCAGCGCCACCAGGTTGCGGGCCGCAATCAGCTGCAGCACCTGCAGTGCCACCAGCACCGCACCCACCACCCAGGCGGGGATCGCAAAGAAGAAGGGGCGGCGCGGATTCTCGGCAATCCACAGCAGCAGGACGACGAACTGGATCAGCCCGATACCCATCAGCACCGCGAAGTTGCTCAGCAGCAGGCCAAGTGCCGCCGCGGAGACCGTCAGGCTGGCCCAGATGCCCAGCAGCAGGACGGCCATCTTGTTCTTGCCCAGCTGCTGTTCCAGCTCGGTGCCGAAGATCCAGAAGAAGAACAGGCTGAGCACACCCCACAGACCAATCTGCTCCGCGAATGGCCAGGTGAAAGCACGCCACACCTCGCCGCCCAGCAGCTCCGCCGTGGTGAACAGCAGCACGGCCGGAAGGTTCGGGGCAATCACCGAGGCGATCCAGGCCAGCACGACTGCCCCTACCGTCAGCAGGGTGCTGCCGACCTCCACCCGACCGATCTTGAACCAGTGGTCACGCAGGTCATTGCCCATGGAGAAGTATCCGCTCACCCCACCAACGCTACCGTGACGGCGCAATGCCGCGGCTCCGGAACACGGCAGTGGGGGAGAGCACGCTGGGAGACGGCCCTGTCCACGGCTGGCCCCGAACAACCTGGGACATCAAGAGTCTAGGACTCAACCAATAATCACGATCCGACCCGCGTCAATTCATCAGGCGGCAGAATGGCAGCCATGAGCGACGACATGCTGCTGCGGGCACTCGACCAGGCGGGCGACGCGATCATCGTGATCGACCGCGAGGGGTTGATCCGGGGCTGGAACCAGCACGCCGAGAAGCTGTTCGGGCACCGGACTGACGACGTGCTGGGGCAGAACGTGGAGCTGATGATCCCGGAGCGCCTGCGTTCGGCCCATGACCAGGGATTCGGGGCGGCGATGGACTCCGGCCACCTGGCATCCGATGGCAAGGCCCGTCGAACCAAAGCCGTGAGGCCCGACGGCTCAAAGGTCTTCGTGGAGATGACGTTCGCGGTGATCAACGACGACAGTGGCGCGGCCATCGGTTCCGTAGCAGTTGCCCGGGAGTGGGTCCGGGAACCCAGCGCGTGAGCACGAGGCACGACGGTCAGCCCGGGGAAGCGCCCGGACAGGCCCCGACCATGTCGTATTTTCATAATGTTGCTTATCGGTCACTGTCGAGATGTAAGGATTCTACGAGGAGACGCATCACGACTCAAGAGCTCCCCTCACCAACAGCGACGCACCAGACCGATCGCTTCGTCGAGATCCAACCCGTCGGCTTTGGCTGATTGCACCAGACGGGCGGCGACGCGAGAGGCTTCGGATGTCACGGCTCCACTCAACACCACGGTGCCATTGCGACCTCGAGTTTCCACCTGCCCTTCCGCCTCCAGCTGACGGTAGGCCTTGGCCACGGTATTGGTGGCCAGCCCGAGAGCGGTCGCCAGGGCACGGACCGACGGCAGCTTCGTGCCGGGTGGCAGCTCTCCCCCGCTGATCGCCTCGGCGACCCGGTTAACCAGCTGGCTGTACGGCGGGTCGGGCAGGCCCGCGTCGATCACCAGGGTCCAGGCACCGATCGCGGCTGCCCGCCGCTCTCCCCCATTGGCCATGTCACGCCCTCCCAGCCGCAGCTCCCGCAACTCTGTACGCGCGACCCATTATCTCGATGGAGCGCTGGGCGGGGTCAATTGCCACTATGGCACTACACATCAGCATTCGCTCTATCGGGACAACGGGGCGGACGTGCAAGCCCGGCGCAGGGCCCGGATGCCCACCCCAAGCCCCATCTGACGCCTGGACCTGCCTAGCGCCTGCTGGCAAGGGCTTGTGTCGGTGGTCTGACCGCGCCCCCACGTGTGTATGCTCATCTGGTTCGGTGACGCAACGAGGCGTCCGAACGTTTCTGAGGAGAATCGTGATGAACATCTCTCGTCGTGCTTTCACCGCAGGGCTGGCCGCAGCAGCCGTCGCCATGACCGGCTGTGGCGGAGGCAGCGGAGCCGGAACCGCTGGCGGTGGGGCCAGCGGCGGCAGCGGTGAGAAGGTCAAGGGCATCAAGCTGGTGGCCGCGGAGTACAGCAAGGACAACACCAAGGCCTTCTGGGACGCGTTCGCCAAGACCTACAAGGAGAAGTCCGGTTTTGACCTGGAGGTCCAGGTGGTCAGCTGGGACAACATTGACCAGCAGTCCTCCACCATGATCCAGAACAATCAGGCGCCGGACATCCTGAACCTCAATGCCTTCGCCTCCTACGCCAAGGACGGCCTGCTCTACAACGCCGACGAGGTGCTGCCCGAGGCCCACAAGGCCGACATCCTGGACGCCTTCGTGAAGTTCGGCAGCTATGAGGACAAGATGTACGGCTTCCCGGATCTGGCCAGCGCCCGGGCCTTCTTCTACAACAAGGACCTGTTCAAGAAGGCCGGGATCGCCGCACCGCCCAAGACCTGGGCCGAATTCGAGGAAGCCGCCAAGAAGATCACCGCCCTGGGTGGCGGGGTCTGTGGCTACGCCATGCCGCTGGGCCCGGAGGAGTCGCAGGGCGAGTTCTCCATCTGGACCTTCAACAATGGCGGCGCGTGGAAGGACGGCAAGGACTGGACCATCAACTCGGAGAAGAACGTCGAGACCCTGACCTTCCTCAAGAAGCTGGCGGTGGAGGACAAGGTCACCCAGAACAATCCGGCCAAGACCAACCGTGCCGACGCCTTCGACCTGTTCAAGTCCGGCAAGGCCGGCATGATCGTCGGCTTCAGCCCGCTGGCCGCGGCACTGGACAAAGAGGGCAAGGTCTCCTACGGCGTCGCCCCGATGCCCACCAAGGACGGCGGCGAGGCCCAGACCTTCGGCGTCACCGACTACCTGATGGCCTTCAAGAAGCCAGGCAGCCAGGAAGCGGTCAAGGCCTTCTACGACCTGTACTACCAGAAGGACCAGGTGAACACCTTCATCAAGGCCGAGGGATTCCTGCCGGTCACCAAGAGCGGGCTGGAGGTCTTCAAGGGCGATCCCAAGCTCAAGGTCTACTTGGACACCCTGCCCAATGTGCAGCTCACCCCCACCGATGATGCCCGGTGGGACAAGGTGAAGCTCGCCGTGCAGCAGAACCTCGGCGCCGGCGTGACCGCGTCCGGTGACCCGAAGAAGGTGCTGGACGATCTGCAGGCCCAGGCCACGGCTGCCTGATCAGCATGAGCACGACGAGTGAGGCGGCCCCGGCCGCCGCAATCAACCGGCCGGCCAGGCGTCGGCATCGGTCCCGCAACCAGATGTCGGTAGGCCAGGCCCTGCTGTGGATCGGCCCCTCCCTGGTGCTGATCTTCGGCGTGGTGCTCTTCCCCGCCGTCAAACTGGTGCAGGCCTCGCTGGGGCGCTATTCAATCACCGGTTTGCGCACCGGGGACGCCGGCGGCCGCAACTATCGCGCCGTCGCCGAACACCCGATGTTGGGCACCGTGCTGACCAACACCGTGGTCTGGGTGGTGGCCGTCGTCGCCCTGACCATCCTGGCGTCGTTGGCGCTGGCGCAATTTGTCAGCAAGGAGTTCTGGGGTCGACGGATCGTGCGGACCGCGCTGATCATCCCGTGGGCTGCCTCACTCGTCATCACGTCGCAGTTGTTCGTCCTGATCTATGACTTCAACTACGGCAAACTCAACCCGCTGCTGATGAAGCTGCACCTGATCAAGGCGCCGGTGGACTGGCTGGGCGACGACCGCTGGACCATGCCGTCGATGATCCTGGTGGGCGTCTTCGTCTCCATCCCGTTCACCGTATTCGTCTTCCTGGCCGGCCTGTCCTCCATCCCCGACGACGTGAACGAGGCGGCGACGGTGGACGGCGCGTCAGCCTGGCAGCGCTACCGGCACGTCACCCTGCCGTTGCTGCGGCCGGCCATGCTGATCGCCACGGTGCTCAACACCATCTACGTGTTCAACTCCTTCCCAATTGTCTACACGCTCAATGACCGCAACCCGGGCTACGCGCACGACACCACCATCACCTTCATGTACAAGCTGGCCTTCAAGTCACAGGAGAAGGACGTCGGGATGTCCGCCGCCGCCGGTGTGTTGAACGTGCTGATGATCCTGCTGGTGGTTGTGGTCTACCTCAAACTCGTCGATCCGCGGAAGGACGAGTCCCTGTCATGAGCGCCGTCACCGTCTCCACCTCCAACAAGGCCGTCTCCCGACGCGGTGCCTGGACCGGCATCCGCCCGTGGGCCATGCCGCTGATCGGGTTGCTGTTGGCCCTGATGTTCGCCATGCCGTATGTGATCATGGTGCTCGGTTCCTTGCGGACCTCGCAGGACAACAAGGCCACACCCCCGACCTTCCTGCCCCGGGAATGGCAGTGGAACACCTACTCCCAGATCCTGGGCGACGAGCGTTTCCTGAACTGGCTGAAGACATCCCTGCTGGTGGCCAGTGCGTCCACCGCCATCGTCGTCCTGATCGCCATCCCGGCGGCCTATGTGACTGCCCGCTTCCGCTTCAAGGGCCGGATGGCCTTCCTCTTCCTGGTGCTGATCACCCAGATGTTCGCCCCGACGTCATTGGTGGTGGGCCTGTACCGGGAGTTCTTCGAGCTCAACATGGTCAACACCTATGGCGCCCTGATCCTGACCAATGCCGCCTTCAACCTGGCCTTCGCGGTGTGGATCCTCAACGGTTTCTTCACCTCCATCCCCAAGGAGGTGGAGGAGGCCGCGGAGCTGGACGGTGCCAGCAGGCTGCAGAGCCTGCTCAAGGTGATGCTGCCGCTGACCGCCCCGGGCGTCGTCACCGCGGTGATCTTCACCTTCATCGCCGCCTGGAACGAATACGTCGTGGCACTCACGCTGATGATCGACGACGAACGAAAGCCCCTCACCGTCGGCATGCGCACCTACGTCACCGGCTATGTGCAGCACTGGGACCAGCTCTTCGCCGCCGCCACCATTGCGGTGATCCCGGTGGCGATCCTGTTCACCCTGATCGAGAAGCACCTGGTGGGCGGGCTGACGGCCGGGTCCGTCAAGTAGCCGTCGTCCCGCCCGGAATGCGACGAGGGCGTCACACCGAATGGTGTGACGCCCTCGTGCGGTTGATCAGGCCTTCTCGCCGACCTTGACCGGCGGGTTGAGCTTGAGCACGTCGGCGGTGTGCTTCATGATCTCGTACGCCCGCTCCGGATCATCGGAGAGCTTCTCGCCATAGGACGGGATGATCTCCTTGAACTGCGGCTCCCACTCCCCCATCTTGTCGGGGAAGCAGCGCTGCAGCACCTCGAGCACGATCGGGACGGCGGTCGAGGCGCCCGGCGAGGCACCCAGCACGGCGCCCAAGGTGCCGTCGGCGCTGGTGACCACCTCGGTGCCGAACTCCAGGCTGCCGCCCTTGCCCTTGGCGTCGGTCTTGATGATCTGGGCCCGCTGGCCCGCCTTGATCATGTGCCAGTCGGTCATCTGCGCGCTGGGCGCGAAGGCGCGCATCTCGGCGAGCTTCTGCGCCGGCGTCATGAAGATCATGGTGGCCAGCATCTTGATCAGCGGGATGTTGTCTTTGGCCACGTTCAGCACCGCACCGATGTTGTCGGTGCGGATCATCTTGGGCATGTCCAGCATCGAGCCGTACTTCAGGAAGCGTGGATCGATCCCGGCATACGGGCCGAACAGCACCGAGCGGCTGCCGTTAATGATGCGCGCGTCCATGTGCGGGTTGGACATCGGCGGGGCACCCACCGGCGGCTTGGCGTAGACCTTGACCTTGTGCTGGTTGACCACGTCGGGGTCATCGGTGCTCATGAACGCACCGGTCACCGGGAACAGGGCGTACCCGGCAACCTCGGGGATCCCGGCCTTCTGCAGCATCTTGAGGGCCCAGCCACCGCCGCCGTTGAAGACGAACTTGGCGCGGACGAACTTCTCGCCACCCTTCTTGCCACCGATCTCGCCGCGGTCGACGATCCGCAGGGTCCAGGTGCTGTCGGTGTTCTGCTTCAGATCGGTGACCTCCTGCGAGGTCTCGACGTGCACGCCGTTGAAGGCAAGGTGGTTGAAGATCTGGGTGGTGATGGAGCCGAAGTCGACATCCGTGCCGGTGGGGTCATAGGTGACCGCGATCCGCTCGTTCGGGTCGCGCCCCTCCACCAGGAAGGGAGCCCACTCCCGGATCTTCTCCGGGTCATCGCTGAACTCCATGGCGGCGAACAGCGGGTTGGTGCGCAGGCTCTCCCAACGCTTGCGGAGGAACTCGATGTCATCCTCACCGTGCACGATGGACATGTGCGGGCACGGGTTGACGAAGGTCTCGGGCAGGCCCAGGGTTCCCTTCTCCACCAGATGGGCCCACAACTGCCGGGTCTGCTGGAACTGTTCGTTCACCTGGACCGGCTTCTCATTGTTCATTGTGCCGTCGGGACGTTCCTTGGTGTAGTTCAGCTCACACAGGCCCGCGTGCCCGGTACCGGCGTTGTTCCAGGGGCTCGACGACTCCTTGGCCACCTTGGGCAGACGCTCGTAACCGACGATCTTCCAGTCCGGCTGCAGCTCGTGCAGGATCAGCCCGATGGTGGCGCTCAGCACACCGCCGCCGATCAGGGCAACATCAACTTCCTCGGCCTCGACGGGCCACTTGCTTGGCTTCTGCTTCGCCAGTACCACGGCATCTCCTCAGATATTATCCGCAACGCGTTCTATTGGCCGTGGCCGGCGCGATTGCCGGCGCACCCGCACCGCCGCCCCCGGGCGACCGTGATCGGCGACTGCGACGACGCCCGACCAACGAACATACTCCACCGTATTCCGTTCAACCTCTTTGCACCAGTCGTCTCAACCGTTTGTCCCGCTCCTGACAAGCGAGAATTCTCTCAATCCGGCCCACACCACCCCACTACCCCCGCGTGGGATGCCGGCGGCTCAGCATAGATGGCGACGCCTGGCGCCCACCCGCGGATGAGCGCTGTGCCGGGCCTGGGCACCGCACGAGCCGTCTGGTCAGGGCATGCAAAACACCCCTTTGGGTGACCATTGCTGGTTACCCAAAGGGGTGTTTGTAAGTCCGGCGGTGTCCTAGTCTCCCACAGGGTCCCCCCTGCAGTACCATCGGCTCTAAAAGGCTTAACTTCCGGGTTCGGAATGGGACCGGGTGTTTCCCTTTTGACATGACCACCGAAACA